>JAEOUM010000087.1 GCA_016839275.1 Candidatus Thorarchaeota archaeon | reverse complement strand
TCAACAAGTATGAGAGCGATCCATCAAAGGAACCAGTTGAACGTCAAGAGCAGTGGAAATGGATGCTTGAACAGTGGTACGACTTGGGTACTAATTATTTCAATACTGGAAAGCCAACGGTTGCAGCATCAGGTGGGACGAATTTAGCTCTTGGCGATGATAGTATCAACTGGCTAACAGATCGTCTTGAACCCGTAACTGAGGAACAGGTGCGGAAGATTCGTCGCTATATTGGCTCAGTTGATCTATATGCATTCATGGACGAGTGCGAAGCGCGTGCAAAAATAATTGATCACGGTCCTTATCCAATGGATAATAATGAGATCATGATTATCTCGGAGTATACTCACCTCCACGATGGAAAAGAAGACCTCTGGTTACCTTGGTCCGACACAGAATCCAAAATTCCTTCCTCCTCTCTAGGTATTGCTATGACTATGAAGGACTGCTCGACCTTCTTCAATGACATAGGTACTGTGACCGTTGAACCTGGTGACTATTCACGACTTGTTACAAAGGCGTGTGCATACACAAAACATGACTCGAAGATTGTTCTTCTTGGATTGGATGAACTCTCCGCATATGCTGAGGCTGCAGATGCTGCACAGACTGAGTTGTACCTAAAATTTGCAGGATGGGACAAGAGGACACTCATGCTTGCTGGAGCTCAAGCCTACTGGAAATGTTACGCTCGATATACAAATCAAGTCGGAATCACCGATAAAATAGATTGGAACCTCTCTCAGGCAGTCGTAGATGAACATGTGCCCTTCTTTATGGATAATGACGCAGATCCTGCATTCATTCGTTTTGGTCGATTTGATGATGAGATGGAAGAGGATCCAACTCTCTACCTTCTCCCGGAATAGGAGTAAATGCAATTGAAAGGAATACATAGGTTGACAGAGATTGATGAATATGCACATGAGGCAGACGAAAATCAGGACTGGCGCGAGAGCTATTACTTCAATTGGGTGGACATTGATTCAGGTATATCAGGATTCTCAACTATTGGTCTACTTCCGAACACCAAAAAACGAGAGTTTGTGTTTGCCCTTTTCTATGACCAAGAACGCGAGGTCTATTTTAATGAACCAAGCGACTCAATCCCTGAGGACTTCTCAAAATCATTGGCAGATGGAGTCCTGTCCTATGAGCTTATCGAGCCATTAAAAGAGTGGCGCATTGTTTATCGCGGTAAAAGTCTCCAAGCTGACATAGCATGGCCTGCACGATTTTCTGCCTATGATTTTGGTATTGGCAGTGGAACATCTTGGACTGGGCACTTTGAACAATCAGGGACACCTCATGGTGAAATCAAGTTTTCTGATGGTAGGGTGGTTAGAATTCAAGGGCTCGGGGAGCGCGATAAAAGCTGGGGCTCAAGAAACTGGCATATTGAAAGTTGGTTTGCACTACATGCGCAATTTGACGATTTATCCATTGGAATCCGACGCGATGTGGTTAACGGCGTGGCGCAATCATCTGGAGGAATTAGCACTGCTGAGGGCCACATACCAATCAAGAATGTGGAATTTGTTACTAAAACTCACGAGTCTGGAATACCTATTGGTGCTAAGACACGAATAGTGGGGATGGATGATACAGTCTACAGTCTCGAGTCCAAGCTAATCACTCCAACTAGTTTTGTACGATTTGCTCGGGAATTTCCAGGAGGTTCTACTGAACTCTATGAAGGAATGGCAGTTCATAACTGCAGAGAGCTGGATTGCACTGGTACAGGTCTTCTTGAATGGTTGTACACTCGTCAAACAAAGTAGTACGGGCTCCAGAGAGCCCGCCGCCATACATTCAGACTATCCAAAAAAGGGCAAAATTGTCGCCAACAACCATGCACATAGGATTGCGTTAATCATAGCTCCAAGCCATCTACTACCAGTCACACGATATGCAAACATGGTAATCACAGTACATATTGCAAACCATGGAGTGAAAGCATAGAAGAACAACCATGAAAATCCAATCATGCTTGGAAGAATTGGTGCGCCGAGTATTAGACCTCCAACGAACTCGAATGCAATTAGAATAAGATAAGGAAGGCATTTGATAAAAACTGCCATCACTGACCACTCCAGCTGAACCTTCAACCACGATCCGGAGCTTCTTGGTAGTAAGATGGTGGTAAACCAAGCTCCCTCTACTAGGGTGTAAACAAGAAATCCGAGAAAATAGAGGGGGACAAAGATTGCCTGTAAAAGTGTCAGGTCATTCAGTCCGGGAAGGAAGCTTCTCAGGTCCAATGCAAGACCGAGATCCACTAAAAGAGTCAATCCATACAGCCAGACAAATACAACAACCATCAATGCAATGGTCCTGAGAAGAGTCGCTACAGTCTTTTCGCCACCTGGATCGAGTATCCCCCGAAGGCTGAGATGTAGATTGGATTTGCGTTTCAGAATTATGTGAAGTACTCCAGCTGCGACTAATCCACTTCCAATCATCCAAGCCATAACAGGTAGTCCATTAGATACAGGAAAATGAGTCACTGCCTGCAAAACGGAACCAACTATGAGGAATGGAAAGAATGTAATGATACCAATTATTCCATAGAGCATTCCATATTTCAAAATCGAACCTGTACTTCCTGTATTCTCTTGCAGTGGAGCCTTTCTCAGGTCTAAGAATATGGGTAGCTTCAGCAATATTGCTATGAGCGGGAAGAGAGTAAGTAAGGCGCCGAGCAATCCAAATAAACCACCAATCAACCAGAATGAGAATATCTGGTGCGTACTATCTATCCAGTGTGCATCTTCAATACCACCCTTCAGACTCATCCTCATCCAATCAACACTCTCACTCACAATGGTGGGATCTATGGTTTCAAAGAGATGATTTGTTGCTGGGAAAATCGCTCTCCGTGCAGTATTAGCAGTAAAATTACCGTATGTTGTATTTGGAACTACACCAGTCACGTTGAAGTATGGGTCAAGCTTTGTGAAGTTACTAGGATAGCTTGATAGCGAGTCAAAGCTGCCAACAGCGATGAGTGTGTTAGGAATGTAAGGTGCACTTGAACTAAATCCAGCTCCAACTAGGACTAATGCGCGCACATAGACACTTGAGTCTGATATTGCACTCCAAGAGATACTCCCTCCCATACTATGACCAATTAAACCTATTTGCGAATTATCGACAAAATCCAATGAGGCTATATAATCTAAAGCTGCCGCTCCACTTCCAGTACCAGGATCTGAATTGCCATGTCCATTGGCATCGATTGTGAGAACTACAAAACCTCGTCTTGCTAGCTCTATACCAAACGCCATCACCCACTCCTTTGATTGCATCACTCCATGAATCACAACCACTCCTGGAAGGGGGTTAGTGCTTGTGGCGTAAATCGGCCGTTGTAATGTGGCATGAATATTCGATTCGTCTGCGGCCTGAAAATCAACTTCAGCAACACTCACTGTTCCATGGCCATTCTGAGTATATGCTGCCATACTGACCCCAGCAGCCATTATAATGAGACCGAGAATCAGCACAATGTATCTTCTTTTTATTGTCATGTATGGATGAACTCCAAGAATGTATGAAGCGTTCTATGAGAATTCCGGTCTTTTATTTCCCTCTATGGTCGAGAGTATTCATATATATCATGAACAGAATCCACACAAGACTATGCCTAGTTGGGAGAAGATTTTCAGGGAGCATGGATATTTCTTTCTTAATCCTCATCCAGATATTACGCGTCTTGCAGAGCTATTCAAAACTCATGGAGTCAAACGAATTCTTGATATTGGCTGTGGAACAGGTCGTCATCTTGTATATCTGTCAAGAATGGGTTTTCAGGTCGATGGGTTTGATTCATCTCCTCATGCTATAGCCCTCGCTCAAAAGTGGCTGGATGAAGAAGGTCTTACTGCAACCATTAGAGAGCATCTAATGGAACGTTCATTTCCATACCCGGATATGTCGTTTGATGCGGTGATATCAATACAGGTCATTCATCACAATCTAATCAATGACATTCTCTTCACCATATCTGAGATTGTGCGTGTTCTGAAACCCAGAGGACTCATTTTCATAGCAGTTCCTGTCCTAGGTCCAAAGCCAGTGAGTCCTGAGGAAGACTGGCAATTTTTTCAAGTTGAGGATGGCACATATATCCCCCAGAGTGGACCTGAGAGTGGAATCCCTCACCATTATTTCACCGAAGATGAACTATGTGAGGCGTTCAACAGATTTGAAACCCTAGAGATTTACGTCGACAGTACTGACCACAGATGTCTACTAGGCTTCAAAAGAGGGAATAAGATTGTCACTCCAAACCAAAGATAGGGAATATGAGTTTCCTTACCTTGTTGATTGAATCATCAACAGCTCGGTTAACCTTGGGATAGTGCTCTTCATCTATTCGACTAGGTCTGTCAGTCCAACCATCTCTTCTCATCTTGAGACCATACTTTTCAATTAGATCTAGCCATTCTTTTGGTATTACTGGTGGTAGTGCAACGTCTGCAAGCCCTGCAAGTACAATAGTCCAAACCTTTGCTGTCGTGACAGGATTGTATCCTCCGCCCCCCACAACGACTAGCTTTCTACCTCCTTGGTGTATTAGTTGTCGAACTGTCATAGTCATACGGTAGTATGTATCATATGTCAGCATAAGGTCCGCTAATGGATCACCGACATGTGCATCTGCTCCTACGTCCCAGAATACCAGGTCTGGCTTGTAGGCAGACCAGATGGGAATGACTATATCTTCGAAGGCTTTCCAGTACTCAAAGTCGTCCGTAAGAGGTGGTAGGGGTATATTGACGGAATAGCCCTTTCCTTCACCAATCCCCATCTCTTCTGACCTGCCAGTTCCTGGAAAGAATCCCATGCTCCTCTCATGAAGTGAAATCGTTAAAACTTCAGGATCCTCATAAAAAGCCTTTTGCGTACCATCGCCATGATGTGCATCTGTGTCAAGATACAGGACTTTTTTCCCAGGATTGAGCTCCTTATACTTCTTGATAGCAACTGCTGTATCATTGAGGTAGCAGAATCCAGCAGCTTGGCTCTCCGTAGCATGATGGAAGCCGCCAGCAAAGGACATAGCATTCTTGAACTTACCTGAGGCAACACCTATTGTGGCATCGATTACGCCTCCGACGGGCAAGCGTGCATACCTGTGAACTTCTGGAAAGACAGGACATTCATCGGTATCAAAGCCAAAACGAGCAGAGAAAGCTGAGCCGGTATTACCAAAGAGGTCAAGGGTTTCCACAAAGGATAGGTCGTGGAATAACAACAACTCATCTCTGGTTGCATCTCTCATCTGTTGGACAGATATATTCGGACTCTCAGTTATTCCAGCCATTACCGGAAGGCTCCAAGTGACATCAAGCCGAGCTCTGTTCCAGAAAGGATTGACCACTACTTTCATTCTATCTAGTTCATCGATGCCATCCAGAGCTAGCAATTTCTCCGAACTATAGAGAGCTGTGAGTTCAGTCAATATGTATCCTCCACATGTTAATTGGCACAGATTTTTCCAACCTAAAATCTACTTATGTTTGATGGATTGTCACTCTTCGAAAGCCTCATTATCATCGATGGTGAATGAAAGGATGTCATGTCGAAATATGAGCTGTTAAAGGAAACATTTCTTGGAAATCTTAGTGAACAGATTCCTATTTCCCTTTGGAAACATCATCCAAAACTGGATCGTACTCCCGAAGGGCTAGCCAATGCAGAGATTGAATTTCATAAAAAGGTAGATCAGGATCTTCTCAAGATATCCTTCTTTGGGCACTATCCCTGCATTGACTTTGGGTGTACAGCAGATTATGATGGTGCTATCACTGGTTCTACTACAACAACATCGTATCCCATCAAAGACTCGACCGGTTGGGAAATTCTTGAACCAGTTGATGTGAACACAGGTGAGTTCGGCAACCAAGTTCGTGCAGTAGAGTTGATTCAGAAATATGCTCATGGAATTGTCCCCACCATGGCTACTATCTTTGACCCTCCTATGGTAGCAGATAGATTGTGTGGTCGGGACCTAATCAAGTATGCCGATGAAGAACCGGTCATCTTGAAAAGCGCTCTGGATCTTATCTGTGATGTCATGATTGATTTTGCCAGAGCCACTCTTGAAGCCGGGTCTGATGGCTTATTCCTTGCAACTCAACATTCAACCCTATCATCAATTTCTGATGCGCACTACAACACCTTCGTCTATCCCTATCATCTCCGAATGATTTCCAAACTACGTAGTAAGGCAAAGTTCATCATCATGCATCTCCATGCAAGAGAAGAGAACGAAGAGATACGTTTTGAGAAGATTGCTAGGACTCCTGGGTTAGATGGTATAAACTGGGAAGATCAGAGTTCAGCACTTTCACTCAAGGACGGCAAGAAGAAGTCCCGAAAGACTGTACTGGGTGCCATTGATCATAATGGTGTCTTTAGAAGCGGCACCTCTGATGAGGCTAAGGAACAGGTCTTGAGTGCAGTAGACGAAGCTGGATTTGAGCATCTCATTGTTGCTCCAGGATGCGTAATCACAGTAGACACACCACCCGAAAACATCTTGGCAGTGAGAGATGCAGTTCGTTCAATTAACCCGTTAAATGGTAGATAGGAGCGACATATTAGTGACAAAAAATGCTGAAGTTGCACGTGTTCTCAAGGAAATAGGTCTATTTCTCGAGTTCGAGGGGAAAGAACCCTTCAAAGTCAAGGCGTACCAGCGGGCTGTTAGGTCCATTTCTGCCCTCGGCGAAGATGTTGCAAACCTTGCAGACCGTGATGACCTCACTAGCATCCCGGGTGTTGGAAAGGGTATAGCAGAAGTCATCAAGAGCTATCTCACGACGGGAAATGTAGGAGTCCTCGATGAATTAAGAACACGTGTTCCAATTAAAATCATGGAGCTCGATGCAATTCCAGGCGTCGGTATTAAAACAATCAAGTTGGTCTATGAGAAGCTTGGAGTTACTGATTTGGAGTCTCTTGAGAAAGCTGCGAATGAGGATAAGTTGTCCAAACTACCTGGACTCGGATTAAAGACACAGGATCAAATCATTGAAGGGATACAAGTTGCTCGTAGTGGACTTAGCAGAACCCTTCTAGCTGATGCATTATCAATCGCTACTGATATAGAAACGCAACTTCGTAAGTTACATGAGATTAATCAGCTTGTCTTTGCAGGTTCGATACGTAGAAGACGAGAAACAATTGGGGACATCGATATTCTCGTGGAAGCAACTGACCCAAAGCAGGTGATGAGCACTTTTGTTACGCTCAGAGATGTGTCAAGTGTTTCAGCACATGGTGAAACCAAGTCATCAGTACGACTCTCGAGTGGGATTCAGGTGGACCTCAGAGTCTTACCCAAGGATGGATTTGGAGCTGGACTACAATATTTCACTGGCAATGTCGACCATAATGTGAAGCTACGAGCTATCGCACAAAAGAAAGGATTGCGTCTTAACGAGTATGGGCTCTTCAGAGGGGAGGATAAGATTGCAGGAACGGATGAGTCTGGTATCTACAAGACTCTCGGGTTGGATTTTATTCCTCCAGAGCTGAGAGAGGATAAGGGCGAGATAGAGGCAGCTCAGAATGGACAGCTACCTCACCTCATTGAGTTGAAAGACATACGAGGAGACCTACATAGTCACACTGACCAATCTGATGGAAAGAATACGATTGAGGAAATGCTTGATGCGGCTCAAATGAAAGGCTATGAGTACTACTGCGTGTCAGATCACACCCAGAGCCTCACTATTGCAAATGGGATGGATGAGAGTCGATTATTGCAGCGTATTGAAGAGATTGACACATTGAACGCATCAGGACGTTGGAAGATGAAGATTCTAAAGGGGGCAGAGGTGGACATCCTATCTGAGGGTTCATTGGACATCAAGGACGAGGTTCTGTCGCAGCTCGACCTTGTCACAGTGTCAATTCACAGCAGGATGAAAGACAACAAGAAGACTATGACTGAGAGAGTCTGTCACGCTCTTGAGAGCAAGTATGTTCACATACTTGGTCATCCTACAGGTAGATTACTTCTGAAGAGATCAGAGTTTGAGATTGACCTAGACGCTGTGTTCGAATCCGCTAAGCAGAACAACGTTGTAATGGAACTCAATGCGCACCCTCAACGACTTGATCTCAATGCTGGTAATCTGCGTGCCGCGACAAGGATGGGTCTGAAGATTGCTATCAACACTGATGCTCACTGGACGACAGAGCTCGACCATATGCAGTTTGGAGTGTACCAGGCACGACGTGGTTGGTTGACAAAAAATGATGTCATCAATACCTATCCCTTGAAGAAAATGATGAGCACCATTAAGAAGTAACACGTTTGAAATTGTAAATGGTGCCGAGGATGGGATTCGAACCCACGAACTCCTACAAGAGTGGATGTCTCCTCGGAGTCAAGCCTTTGGCCTGTGATCTTGAGTCCACCGCCGTTGACCGCTTGGCTACCTCGGCTGTCAACGTCTTCTTTCTATCTTCACTATAAAGCCATTTCCGTTGATAGTATGTTTTGCTCTGCTTCCGATAGACCAATTGAAGAAAGCATTGTAAGTATGATTATCCGCCAGCTCAAGAAGGCTAAGGGAGCACTTGAGTTCTTTTCATCGTTTTATTAACTCCATATTTATATGATTGAGCATCGCATACTAGGTGTCATACTCTTCGTGGAGAGGGATGAAAGCTATGAGCTTATTGAAAAGGAAAGTAATCAAAACAATACCAGTATGGCTGCTTGCCCTTATTCTGATTGGAACGGCGGCTGGTGCATTTCTCTGGATTTCGAATTTAGTGTCAACAGACGTAACAGTCACTAATCCGCCTATTGAAATAAGTGGTTCATTTGAGAGTGTTCATTATGTAAGCATTGAAACGATCAGTAGATTTGATTATGTATTGAATGATCCAACAATGGCAATTGGGTATATAATAATTGAAATTACCCAAACTGGAATGAGTCTAGCGCAGATTGGCGGCATTAACGTGCAAGTACTGAATGATATAGGAGGCGATATGACCGGAGCTGCGTATAGTGCTGAACCGATTTCCGAAGGCTACAGATTCATAATATGTGACTCGAGCTCTATGAACGCTTTTGACTTCGGTGGAGGAGGGATGGCCACAGCTGGAGAAATCTATGTGGGCATTACCTTTGAGGAAATTGGTTCTTATGGTGTCAGTATGCAAATATCGGAAACCAACTCGTGATTTTTACACATCTTGATACATGTAAACAAAAAAAGAAGGAATTTCATCACTAGTTGTGATGATATTCGTCTCTTGACATAAGTTGCCACATGATGTACACAATAACAAAGAAAACACCGACTTCAAGCACACCGGCAACAGCTTCGAAAATTCCATTGAATAATTGCGTTATTCTCGCCTCTACACATAAACCTTAGATTCTATTAATATAAATTAAAGGTTTTAGGAAATTATGTGAGTTTCTGTCTAGGGGCCTTCAAGATGTGGCTTAATAGTTTCATAAAACTCGGAGATGATCTTAGACTTGGGATCTTCAGTTTCAAGAATGAAAAGACGTATCTGTTGTCCGACTTTAATCTCTTTGACAATACCCATGTCTACTAGTGGCTGCATGACACGATGTATTGTTGAATGAGCTAGACCTGTTTCCTTTGCAACCCTACTGAGGTTGAAGAAATCCTTGGGACGGTCCAAGAAATGTTGGACTACACGTGTCTGGGCTCGGGATGCGAATATTTTCTCAAGTAACTTCTTCATATCACTTCACCTCTACTTTGAATCATCATGCACTATCCGGGAACCTACCTTCTCTCCACGAAAAGCCCGCAGAAAGTTCTCAGGATTAGTTCCGTCGAAAATGATCGTGGGTATCTTAGAACGTTCTACAACGCGAATTGCGACGGGGTCGAATAGTTTGTACTCTCCAGCTTTCGTTCCACCGCCTTCGAGTATCTTTCTCAACTGATCTATGGTGACAGAGTCTAGTTTTACCGCACCTGGCTTCTTAGGATCACGATCATAAACACCATCGACATTTGTTGCGTTGAATAGAATTTCTGCTCGAACGGTTTCAGCAGCTACAGCCGCGACTGCATTGGTGGATTGTCCAGGTATTAGACCCCCCATTAGAACAACCTTCCCCAGGTTGATAGCCACTTCAAGTTCATCAAGTGTTTCCACAATGGTTGGATAGGCTTGATTACCAAGAGCGGCACATAGCAACTCCGCGTTATTTCTTGCTAGTTTTATGCCCAGCCAGTCACATTGAGCCTCAGTTGCTCCTAGAGACCTGGCGGCATCAATAAATGTTCTTGCTGGTCTTCCTCCGCCAACCACAACAACGAAGGAATGGCCATCGCTTACAAGGGCTTTAATGACAGAGGCATAGTTCTTCACCCTATCGACAACTACCTTCCCGTCTTTGTCATAGAGGAGCGAACCTCCAAGTTTTAGCACTGCTCTCATAGCAAGTCCTCTTGGAATGCCTTATGGGTACATCTCCTTCTGGTCATTAAAGAAGCTTTCTTGAATGGACCAGTTCGCCGAATTTTCGAACGAGCTTCTACCTTACTAGTAAACAACAGTGGATAATCTGGGCTAACCAAAGCCCTTTTAGGCGATATGCCCTCAGCGAGCCTGAGCGGCTTGTGCCGGCCCTTGTTGACATCAAGGAGTATGATCCTTTTGTCGAAGTTAGAACCAAAAATCAAGTCCAAACGCTGGACACCTGAATCCGAAATTGAATTACTGGAATTCTGGGCAAAGGAAGATACATACGAGTTTGATATGAATTCTGGGCGAAAAATCTACACAGTCGATACTCCTCCTCCATATCTCTCAGGTCCAATGCACGTAGGTCAAGTCACTCATTATACTCAGATTGATACCATCGCTCGCTATAGGCGAATGCAGGGGTTCGAGGTCAACTTTCCATTAGGAATTGACCGAAATGGGCTCCCGGTAGAGGTCAGGGTAGAGAAGGATCTTGGTATTAACATGCACGAAACTCCACGCGAGGAGTTTCTTAGACACTGCAAGAAACGCTTGGATGAAGACGAGAAGGTAGTACTTGCTGGCTTCAAAAGATTAGGCATCGCATTCAACACCTATGATGATGAGGGTAGTTATCGGACCGATAGTCCAAGATACAGAGCCGTGACTCAAGCCACGTTCATTGACATCTGGAATAAAGGCCTTGTTTACAATGATTACCGTCCCAATAACTGGTGCTTCGATTGCGGGACAACAATTGCTGATGCTGAGGTTGAGTATAAAGAACGACCTACACAATTACACTATCTATACTTTAAGGTCGAGGGACTAGAACCTCTTGAGATTGCCACGACAAGACCTGAGCTACTCTGTGCTTGCGGTGCTGTGTTCGTTCATCCAGATGATGAGCGATACAAGTCCTACCAAGGAAAGACTGCAAAGGTGCCACTCTTTGAACTAGAAGTACCAATTATTGCAAGCCCTACTGCACAGATGGAGTTCGGTTCAGGAGCCCTCATGGTGTGCAGTTATGGCGACCAAGGCGATGTGATGGCTTTTCGTGATTATGCGCTCAAACCGATTGCTGCGGTTCTTCCAAATGGGAAAATGTCGGATGCTGCTTGCGAATACGCAGGAATGAAGATCGTAGATGCTAGAAAAGCGATTCTTGAGGAACTCAAGAAACAGAAAGTACTATTCAAACAAGAGGATTCTCTTCAAAGAGTTCCTATGTGTTGGCGCAGTCGTACTCCTATCGAGTTCATTGCAATGGATGAATATTATGTTAAACAAGTCGAATTTGTGGAAGAGCTTCACAAGATAGCAAAAGATACAACATTCTTTCCAGATTTTCATAGACAGATACTCATTGATTGGCTCAATAGAGTAACTGTAGACTGGCCTGTGAGTAGACGTCGATATTATGGCACTGAACTTCCTATCTGGTACTGCAACTCATGTGGCGAACCGGTTCTTCCAGAGTCAACTGGTGAACCGAAGTATTACCAACCATGGCACGAAGATCCTCCCTTCACCAAGTGTACGAAGTGTGGTGCCGAGTCTGGATTCAAAGGAGAGGAACGTACCTTTGATACTTGGATGGACTCTTCCATTAGTGGCCTCCAAACAATTGGATACATGCATAATGAGAAGCTGTTCAAGAAAGCCTTCGGAAATGTGCTCCGTCCGCAAGGAAAAGACATCGTACGAACATGGCTCTACTACTCACTTCTTCGAACATTACAGCTGACAGGGAAACCCGCCTTCAAAGAAGTATGGGTTTCCGGACATGTAGTCGATGAAAACGGAGAAACAATGAGCAAGTCCAAGGGCAATTCGCCACCACCAATGCCTTTCGTCGAAAAGTATGGTGCTGATGCGATGCGTATGTTTGGTGCGCTCGAGGCTGGACTTGGTAGTGATGTTCGATTCTCAGAGGATCGTCTAGCTGGCGTGTCGAAGTTTATGACTAAGCTCTGGAATATCGCTCGTTTCATTTCTATGTTTCCAGTTCCCAAAGAGATTCCGTTCAAGAAGTTGGCTCCTGTAGATCAATGGATTCTTGCAGAATTGAACAAAACCATAGATCGCATCGTACCTGAGTGTGATCTCCTCGATTTCCACAAGCCTGCAACAGAGATTCGAGGATTCACTTGGAACATGTTCGCTGACCATGTAATGGAGATGATTAAGGGTCGTGCGTTCAACACGGATGGTACATTCTCAGAAAATGAGCAGAAATCTGCATGGTTCACCTTGCATGAGGTGCTGAAGATAATAACTAGAGCCTTGGCTCCAATTACCCCCTACATAACAGACAAGATTTACAGAGAGCTCTATGATGAGAGAGGAATTCACAGACAGAAGTACCCATCATCACATACGGACTGGGTGTCAAAACTTACAGAACACACCGAACTGTTGCTCCAGACTAACTCTGCGTTTTGGAAATTCAAGCGTGAAAACGGTCTCTCTCTAAGACAGGGTCTTCCTGAAGCGTACATTTCAGAGAGTCTAGCACCGTGGTCGAAGGATCTTCAAGCGATGCATGGTGTAGAGAAAATCAGCTTTGGAGCGCCCAAAGATGACAAGTTTGTAGAGGTCAAGGTCTCTGAGCAGGATAACATAATTTACATTCTTCCCCCGCTACAAGAATAAATTTGATTGGGCCACGATAGACTGGCACTATCTTTCTTTATCCAACAACGACTTCATTTTCGTGTTTAGTTGGACACTTCATACTATTGGACACAAGACAGTATTTCCCTGCAAGTTCTAATGCTCGTTCTGCTTTTGATATGAACTCATCTGATTCAACAGTCACTTTTGTTTTCAGGAGAAGTTTAGTGAATTGAAATCCTTTCTCAACCCTCTCTAAGGTTCCGTGTCCTTCACAGGCGAATGATTTGAATTCAACACGGAGTTTCTTTGTAAAGGTGACAAAGGTCGTCATGAGACAGGAGGTCGCTGCCGCAACAAACAGATCTTCTGGAGATATGATTCCTTCAGGTCCGTCGAATTCCGGAGGTGCTGATATCTGTATTTTTGGTTTACCTTCCACAGTTAAGTTCCCGACTCGATCGTGAGTCCAATCGACTTTGACAAGGTATTCATGTGTTTCCTCGCTCATTGCTATCACCATATCTCTCAGTTCGCCCTTATGAAAAAGGATTTGGTCCTAGCTGCAATTAAACTACAACAATCTCAGTATCATGTGATATCGGACACTTCATACTATTTCCAACAAAGCAATACTTAGCTGCGAGTTCAAGAGCTCTGTCAATCTTACTACGAAGATCCTCCGATTCGATTTCAACTCTGGTTCTCATTTCAATTTTGGTTATCTCAAAGCTACGGTCTACCTTCTCCAGAGTCCCAATGGCATCACAAGTAAATGCTTTGAAATCTATATGCATTTTCTTTGTGAAATTGATGAATCCATTCATGTAACAGACTGTAGCGGAGGCAACAAAGAGGTCCTCTGGTGTATGATAGTTTGCCTCTTTTAGGTCACCTAGTGGAGTGCCTGTTCTGATGATTGCTTTCCTATCTACTGAAATCTCACCACTTTTTCCACCAGTCCAGACAAGTCTAACTGGAAAAAACACAGGCTCTTCACTCATCTAAAGCACCAGCTCACTCATCTATACATCCCTGAAAAAGCGTTTAGGCGCGGTAATAATCTATCTCTTTTCAGCCTTGCAAACAGCAAAGAAGGGAATCCGTTCCTCACGCTCAAAGAAAGGATCCCGAATGATTGGTAGAGGTTCTCTGAATGCTATGAGATTGAAACCAGATGCAATAAGGGTATTCAAGTATGTCGACAGTGTTCTGTGAAAGAAGCTTATCGCAGCTGGGAACTTGTCACCCTTGCGAGTTGTCCAATATCGTTTGAACTCTTTCTCATCAAAGTACCTGTCGACTTTGAAGTACACGCCCTCTCTTCTCCCTGTATCCGGATTTTTTTCACCCATTTCCCAGGAACCCGGTCCATAGAAATTGAATGCCGGGTGAACAATTGAAAACACAAGATATCCACCTCTTCGAAGGATGCGGTAGAACTCCCTAAAGGCATCATCAAGACAGGGAATATTCAGCAGAACAAGGTTCGACAGTATGATGTCGAATTCATTATTTGAAATAGAATCAAGATGACAGATATTTGCTACCCTGTAATCTACAGATACATCCTCCATCTCAGTCAACTTTTTCGAGGTTTCTATCAGATGTTGGGACAGATCAACAGCTGTTACAAGAGCTCCCTTCTTTGCGTAATATCTGGCAAGATATCCCTCTCCGCAACCAGCATCGAGGAGTTTCTTGTCTTTTACATCACCAAGAAGCTCCTCCACACATGGATTGAGAATTTGTCTATGGTGAGGGGTGCCAATCCCTGCAATAAGATCTGTAAACGATTCAGCATTGATCTCCCACTGTTCTCGAATCCTATCTTCCATGGTCTGTCACTCTTGTTCAATATTTCTGAAGTTTTTGCTTCTGTGATTAGATTCTATCCCAGACTTTGCGAACGCGTCTTCCAGTTTCCTCAATAATTGGTGCCATTAGCTCCTTTGTTGCAAGCCCCACTTCAGCTGCAATCTTCATGATTGATGTGTGCGCCACAATCACTTTATCTCCATCTTCATAGATTACAAAACTGCATGGGAATATTGTTCCAACTTCTTTTGATATATCTAGAGCTTTCTTTGCCAGTTCCGGCGCGCATGCTAGAACGAAAGAATAGCGTGTATAGTCTATGCCAAGCTTCTCTTTGAAAACGGTGTCAATCTCTTTCGTAAGGAGGATACCAAAACCTTCGTTCTCGCAGGCAGTTTCGACTCTCTTCAAAGCCTCATCAAAGGAGTACGAAACCTCTTTTCGCAAAACTTCGACCATGCTGAAAACCTACTTTCCTCTAGGTAAATTGTTTTCCATTCACTCAAAACACACATCTTACCAATTAAGATAAGAGGTAGCTCATTGTCGTGCAGTCTATAGTGGAATGCAATGGCTATAGATGATTCTGCATTTGAAGAGAAGCAAACCGAAAGAAATCCAACTTACGTATTCGGGCTAGCCTCTTTGCTCAATGATACTGGCTCTGATATGATTGCCCCAATATGGCCCACTTTTCTTACCAATCAGCTTGGAATAAGCACTGGCCAAGTACAAATCGTTGATGGTCTGGCATTGATGATTACTTCTCTCTCGAAGCTAGGTGCTGGCTATGTTTCAGATAGAACTGGGAAGCGAAAGGCGTTCATCACTCTAGGTTACACACTCTCATCTTTTGCACGAATAGGTTTCATTCTTGCTACCCTTGGGTTTCAGTATATTCAGATTCTATTCTGGAAATCTATGGATCGTCTTGGTAAGATGCGCGGACCACCGCGTGATGCAATAGTAGCAGCATATGCCTCTGAGAAAAAGAGAGGACGTGCATTTGGTGTACTCCGCGCTTTGGATACAGGAGGAGCAGCGATTGGAACCATTATCACATTCTTTCTCTTTGCATATCTTGGCTATACGGGAATCATTCTATTGGCTGTTATTCCAAGTATCGGTTCTATAATCGTAGTTTCGATACTAATCAAAGAAAAACGAGGAAAGGATGTTTTCAAGGGGATAAGTTTCCGCGGACTTGATAGAAACCTGAAGATATTCTTAGCGTCTTCTGTTTTGTTTGCTCTTGCCACATTCAGTTATTCTCTCTTGATACTATATTCTGTTTCTTTTGGATCCGATGTACCACAACAGACACTTCTCTATCTTCTCTTCGTACTTGTGTATGCTGCATCAGCATACCCCTTTGGTAGAATCTCTGATAGGGTTGGAAGGAAACCTGTTATGGTTGCAGCCTTTTTCTTCCTAATGCTGACATCAGTGTGGGCTTACTCCTTCACAATAGATATGTCAACGATAATCCCCCTGTTCATCTTCTTCGGTCTGATGAATGGTGCCCTCGACCCTGTTCAGACAAGCTTTGTTGCTGACCTAGTAGAGGAGGGACGTCGTGCAAGTATCATTGGAGCATTTCAGATGGCAGTTGGTATATCCGCGTTTCCTGCAGGATTAATCATTGGTTATCTATGGGATTCAGTTAGTCCCCTCACAGCATTTCTGTACTCAATCGTTCTCACATTCTTTGCATTAATCCTGCTCCTGACCATTCAAACGAAAAAGAGTGAAGAGTAGCCCCTGCAAAGTAAAATGGTGGACCGGGCGAGATTTGAACTCGCGGCCTTCTGAATGCGAATCAGACGATCTACCAGGCTGATCTACCGGCCCATTATCAAGTCCAATCGAATTCGAATTTCTTAAGAAGTTTACCGGATTAGTCTCTAATGAACTAGGAAGAGCATATTTGAGTTGAGTTTAGAATCCAAACTGGCTACTTATTGACATCATCGTTTAGAATCTACATTATCTTGTTCATATAGCGAAATGAAGTTCAGAATGTAGTACCTGTGATAGCACTCAACAGTCACAAATCGTTTTATTCTTTCTACATACAATTTCTACCAGTGATAAATAATGCAAATACTTGATCCATTAGATCCTACAATGTTACTCGTATACGGACTTATTATTGCTGTAATATTCATACTCTATGCAAGTACCGTACGTCACTCGGCTAATTCCTTGTCCAAACCTGTTGAGATTAGTAGTATGGTCGGGGGAAGAATCGAGGAAATCACAACTGGAGCAGTTCAAGAATCAATGCCCGCTCACCTAGTAAGCGTTGAAGAAGAGCGGAGAGAGCACGCGGGCGAAATTTAGTAGATCTATGGATTTTCCTTCCTAGATCTCAATTCCAAAAGCTTCTGAGAATCTTTCTATTCTAACAAACTCCCTGAGGAACTCTCTTCCCTTTTCAGTTAGTAGATATGACCGATTACTACTATCTGAGCCCATCTCTTGGATGAGTTCCTTCTCAACGAGTTCATCAAGATATTGTGTCAGCCGATCATGAGATAGATTTGCGGCGTAGAGAATCTTTGTCGGACCTGCACCTTCCTCGCCCTCACCTTGAATAGTACGCATCATGTCTGCCAAAATGCGCATCTTAGAGCGATAGGGTCTCTTCTTGCTCATATGTTTCGGCCCGCCTGATACAGCATGACCAAAAGTGACAAGAATCCTAGAAATTGTGCTCCTTGGCTTAGTAGGTAGAGACCAGGTGCCACATGAACCTGAGCCATCATAATATGGCTCATCAGGATGAGAACGAATCCGACTAGGACATAACGTGCAAATTTACTTCGTGTCGTCATATAATTGAGGATTGCCTGTAGGACCACTACCACCAATACAAGTATGGCAACTATCTCAAGAGATGAATCTACTAGAAATGTTGCCATCAGCAGCATAGAAATGCCTGCACTATCCTGTTCCTGTGGCTCTCTGTGTGCTGGTCTTGTAGAGATGACGAAGATAATGTAAGCCATTATTCTGGATACACCATAGGCTACTGTGACAATTCCAAAGACCACAACACTTGGTTCTCTTACGAGAAAATACCAAGTTCCAATCACACGTCCAAACATGCCTGCAGACAACACGAGAAACCCTGTAGAGAGATCAGATAGCCGCTTCTGACCGGTCAGACGGTATGCCTTTGTGGCATAATAAGTTACCATCAAGGCGATAATCCCACTGATTGTTTCGAAAAGTAGGTCTAGTCTTATTATACCGAATTCCGCTTGCATCAGGTGACGCCTATCCTATTCTTGTCAGCTTTGGTCTTATTGATAATGGATGAATCATCTATGACTTTTCTCTCATTCGGTGACATAATCATGAAGCATAACGGAATTTAGTGCGGAGAGTTATTCTAGATGAATCATCTAGTGGTATCGTTCATTGTGCCTTTATATTGAAAATACAGTAATTTTGTCGTGTAAAACATGAAGCACGCCACGAAGTTGTTGACAATCACTTCAGTCTTGGTCCTCGTATTCATTGTTGCGTTTCCCCTGTTCACAGTAACAGCGGATGCAGCAGCAGTTCTGGAGTCCCCCGCTGCAGCCACCGCAAGCGTTGGGGACTCATTTGAGATACTAGCACGCGGTCGTGGAGGATTCCGAGTTGACAACAGAGAAGACTTCCTTGCTAATTGCAAAACCAGGATGAGTCTTCAGTTTCTGATCGCACGTCAAGGCGAACGCGGAGTTCTTTTAGAAGTTCTTGCTGGCGATCTTTCACTAAATGATACTATCTTTAGCTTTGATGACGGTGCTGGTTTTGCTGGTAGACCACAAGATGAACGACTTAACGGGACAATAGTTTTTGGTTTCAGAATCAATATGACAGGACCTCAAGGTGAGTCCGCTCAGCTTGAATTCATTGGAAGAGTTCGACGTACAGAAGATAATGGTCCATTTCTATTCATGAAGGGACGACTAACTATAGGTGAAGTGATTTTCGTGTTTGCACAGATTGGCCGAATTCACAGAGTCTAACCCATGATGGAAGACACCGACAACTGCAAGATGAGTAGACAGGTACACCCTGTATCTACTTTGAAAGGCGGGGGCATCCCCGCCCTTCCATCACCTTTCCCTCTATTCTTCTTTCTTCTCTAACATGACCTCTATCTTGTCCAACCGATCCTTGAGATCTCTATTTTCTTTCTGAAGTTCTTCTATACTCTTCTTCAGAGAGTCAATCTCTCTAGGTTCCTTCTTTTTGCTCAGGTCCCTTATAGCTAGTCTACATCTGCGAACGATTCCACTCTCTGCAGCCCGTTCGGCAAGCCTTGACAGGGGTGGTATCAGAGAGGCATCCTCTAGCTTGGCGGCTGCAGAGATTGCCATCGCCTGTACTCGGAACGACTTATCGAGAATGAGTTTCTCAATGATTGAACTTATCTCAGGATGTTCCTTCTTGTAGCGCTTTCCGAGAGGAGCGAGTAGATTTGGTACCATGCGTCTGATCAAATCACTCGTGCCGAGTTCGAGATACTTCTTGATGATTTCTATTGCCTCCTCCTTCTCAGTTGATGCAATTCCTTCTAAGCAGCCTATCTCAATGATATTGTGCCAGTCCGGAGGACAATTTTTCAAGAACTCTAAAAGCAATTCAAACGAGGTGTCGTGCTGAATCTTACCGATTGCTGCTGCTGCGGCTGCTACAACAAAATAGCTCTCTGTATCACTTAGGAGTTTCTTAAGAGCAGCCAAAGCTCTGTCATTCTTATAGAACTCTCCAAGCGCGCTGGCAACAGCAGTTCTTGCCTTTGTGTCCTTTAGTTTGGTCGCTTTGAGAAGCCAGTCTAGGGCTGGTTCTGACTTTAGTGAGCCAAGAACTTTTGCTATCTCAATTTGTGTACCCCAGAATGAGTCTTCGAGAAGGGCCTTTCCTAAAGCTTCCACAGCTTTGGGAGTTGCTTTTTTCCCCAATGTTTGCGCAGCCTTGATTTTCTGGATTGTATTCGTGCCTCTTTGTAGCTGCTCGATCCACATAGGCTCAGGTTTCTCAATTTCCCAGTCCATCAGAGTTGTGTAATCCGGATCGATTACCACTTGTAGTGGCTTATTTTTAACTGGATAATAGAACCCATTTACTCGCTCGTTAATCTGCATTATATATCGGATTCGCGTACCATTGCTGTCTACAAACTCCACAGCGAGCGGAAAATGGAATACTTCTGGTGTCATTCCATCATCTGTCTTTTGAGTCTGTTCGATTCTGACATGAACATGATCAAGCTTTTCATTATCGTAGGCAATCTTAATTTTGCATTCCGGGTAGCCTGCTTTATACAGCCATTGCTCAAAGAACCACCCGTAGTCCTCACCAGTCATCTCCGTGAAAAGGCTCTCAAGATCATGTGTATAGGCTGCTTTGTATGAGAATCTGGTCAACCACTCACCAAGGATTTTCCACCAGCGGTTTTCCCCTACAAGATGCTTTAGCATATAGTATCTCCAAGCAGCACCAGGGTATAGATGCGCATCAAACACATCAGAGCCTCGTTCCCACTCATTTTTCACAATCGGTCGACGATATCTATTCTTATCCTCATCAAAGTAGGACCTTTGCTTGCCATATTGGTCATAGAGATACTCCTCATCTCCCTTATCGTGACGCTTCCATTCATTCTGCATTTGGGTGCCCCATCCCTCATTGAGCCACCCATGCGACCATGTTCTGCATGTCACAAGGTCTCCACCCCACATATGTGCCAGCTCGTGTGCCACAAGACCGTCAGATTCGAAGTCGTTGTGGGCTTTTTCATCATGTAATGTCCCATCTGTCTGCGTTGTGGCACTTACATTCTCCATTCCTCCGATTAGAAAGTTGGCTGCAGTGACCTGTGCATACTTAGCCCATGGGTATTTTACACCCAATTTAGACTCAAAAAACTTGATCATCTCAGGAGTCTTTCCAAAGGATCGATATACTGTATCCCGGTCCCATTTTTTATGAACATAGTAGCTTACTTCGAGACCATCTAGGTCTTCCTTGTATTCGACATACTCAGAGGCTGCCACAGTCATCAGATAAGCAGGAATAGGTTTCTCCTGCACCCAATGGAATGTTTCCTTTCCCTCTTCATTCTCTTTCCTATTCTTTAGATATCCATTACTCATTGCAAAGAAACCTTTGGGAACAGTAAGAATCGTTTCTGTTGGGAATTTGTGACTTGGATTGTCATAAACAGGAACACAATATCGGGCATAGTCATCCTGCATCTGTGTCCAAACACTAGTTTCAATGTCTGGAAATTCAGGACAAGGATTAGTGAAGAAAAGCCC
>JAEOUM010000086.1 GCA_016839275.1 Candidatus Thorarchaeota archaeon | reverse complement strand
GATATTTCTGGTACTGCATACACCATGAACTTCTGCACCAAGATACTTTGCAATTTGAACTGCATAGGTACCAACATTACCTGAAGCTCCATAGACTAGTACTTTACTGCCCGGTCGTATTTTAGCTTTCATGAGAATCTTAGCTGCAGTCACTCCTCCTCCAAGAATTGGGACAGCTTGTTCGTAAGACATATCCTTGGGAATTATTGCAATCATACTATCTTCTGGTATGCATTTGTATTGAGCATAGCCACCAAGACCATCCCAGAAGGTAGATGCGAATACTCGATCACCGACTTTGAATTTCGTTACCTTTGAACCAATAGCCTCTACTTCACCCGCAACTTCCATCCCTAGTATGTCTTTTCTCGGCTTTGACCAACCCAAGAACATACGGGCGGCTAACTTCTCCCCAGAAGAGATACCGCGTAGTCCTCGCATTTTTACATCGCCGATTGATACCGTAGTCACAAGTATTTTGATAAGCACTTCATTTTCTTGAGGAATCGGTTTTTCTCTTTCTTGAATCTGAAGAACCTCTATCGATCCATATTTCGTAGTTGCAAATACTTTCACTAGTTATTCCTCCAGCTTAGGCCATTTCCATTCATACATTAACATTCGAGCAAATCAAAGAATTGAGAATTATAATTTCATATTCTCCATTTTATATTCCTCTTTCAATTCATTCTGAGGCGAATTTTGTTGTTCTCATTCCCTTGATGATTAACCAAGCAGCAAGAGCCATTTCTTGAAGACCAAGAGGAGCTGCGAAGATCTCCATAAATGGCAAGGGCAGAAAGAACTCAGAAAACATGTATCCAACATACACGACAGCTCCAACGAAGCCCCAACCTGAGAGCCATTTAGGAACCAACTCTGCTTTGTAAAGTAGATAATTCAGAATCAGCGCACTCAGCATGAATGGAACATCTAACAAGACACTGGACCACTCATAGGCTGATAGCAAAAGAGCTCCTGATGTTTCATAATATGAAAGAACAGGAGATGCTGCATTAACAAACTCTTGACTCAGGGATAATATTGCAAGGAGATTCACAATTCCAAAAATTACGAATATAGCTTCAAATGCTCTTGCAGCAAAATAGCTAAGAGCTAAGCTTTCGTTGTACTTCTTTAAGATTGGAAATATTGCAATTGAAATACCGACAGCTGAAGCTGCTAAAATCAAGAATAGAAAAACAGCCACTAACATTGGAATTTCATTTGCTGCAACTAATGTTAGGTAGTCTGCTTCATAGATTGGCCAGAAACCAAGAATAGTTAGCAAGGTCGAAACCGTAGCAATGATAAATAGTAGTCCAACAATAATTGAAGTTTTTCTGATGGAATCCATCGTTGTTTCCTCTTAGTTTCAATTTGTAATCAGGTACTCTACCAGAAAACGGCTAATGATAAGTGTACCCATTATTCTGCAAATTAGTTCATTATTTTGGATTACTTTACATTGACTGGATATGGTCTTGGCTCACTACTGCATTCTGAGTGTTACTGATAGGAGGCATTGTTGGAGCTGTTTGAATCCTCGCCTGGATCGATAGCGAGATGCACAAGAAACCAGAATAACTATTTTCCAACAAACTGAACCAAATAGGCTGCACCTAACAGCTAGGCTGTATCTTTGTATGATGTCATTTTCAAAGTTACAAATTATAACCACTATTTATAACCTTCATATCTTGCCAATATGCGTAGGTGAATTACTCTGGAAGACGTTAAGTTAAAGCTCTCAGTTTTGTGGGTCGCTCGTATGTTAGTTGGACTTCAGGGTGATGTCCTGAGATATATGCAGCCTGGAATGTTAGAGGATATTATAGACGGAAGTTTACTTGTGCCAATGACTAATGAATTGTTGGCGATGATGGCAGCAATGATGATGATACCGATCTTCATGGTGTTTCTGTCCATAGAGCTGCCGTATAAAACGAATCGCTGGGTTAACATTATCATAGCTGTATTCTTCATCATTATTGATGGTATGGGATTCATTGTATTGCGACCGGTTTATGAAAATATTCTAGGAATCGGATATGTGATATTCTGTGCACTGATCGTATGGTATGCATGGACGTGGCCTAAACAGGAAAATCAGTCCTAATGCATCGGCCATTAATGGTAGTTAAGGCTAGCTGATAAGCTAGCCCACCAATCTGTTTAGCCAGTTGATTCTTCTGATGGTTCGTCTACAACTTCATCAGCAGTTTCAGTTCGTGATTTGTATTCCTTTTTCATCTCCCTATTTATCAACCAGAGAACGAAAATTACTACAGCAGGAATGCCAAAAATCAACAAGACCCAGCCTAATGCAGTTAACCATGAATAGACCCACTCAATAAATGTCCAATCTTGAAATGTTTGGTTCCATCGACCATCTATCCATATCATAAGTAACCATGCCAGTGCAATCAAAAAGCCGAATGCATCGCCACCTTCACGTTTTCCACCTCTAGGTTTCCAGAGTTCCGCATCTGGGAGTTTACTGAACTGCCAGTACAATACTGCAGCTAGTGGAATTCCCCAAGAAGCCACTAAGAGAAGTTCCCAAAAGATTAGATGCAAGACAAATGCTACAATAAGGCCAATTGTCCAGTCTCCAAGCGCAACTGGCGCGAAAGCTGTTGCTATCGCTTCATTCACTACCCAAAGAAATACCAAAAGGGCTACAATAGCAGCTGCAGCAATACACACTGCCATCACTAAGGTCATTTTCCAATTTTTCAGTAGAAATCTTTTCTTTTCTTCATCGAGTTGCTCTTCGTCAGTGTTCATCACGTTAAACTCCAACATTGATTGAGAATGGAGGAATGTCTTACTCCTCTAATTAATCCTATGATTCTTTTTCAGGTTTAGAATTAAGTTTCGAGCAAAATCCTCCGCATTTTTGAGGTCTTCAGCATTCGGTTTGCCCTTGTTCATTCCCCCAAGATATCTCATGAAACTGCTAGTATTGAATCCTCTACAAGTAAATTCGTTGACAATCATATACCCTTTAGATTGCAGTTTTTCCCTGAGTGTCGAGTGATCTTCAGCGACTTTATCTTCGTTTATCATTGTACTGGTTGAGAAAATGAATGCTTTCTTGCCTATAGCCTGCAGTAGTCTATCTACAAGATCAGTAGCGATTTGTGGTATTTTGCACTATAGATTCCTGAGCTAAAACCCACAAGATCATAAACTTGAAGCTCTTCGGGAGTTACCTGCTGTGGTGTCCTTATTTGAGCATCAATAACTCAAGCAAACACCTTCGCAATCTTCTCAGTATTATTGTGATGAAATGAAAACAGGACTAAAAGAGATTTCAATTGTAACACATTATGAAAACACATATGTCTTCTAACTTTATGTTTCTTTTTCTGAGTCTCCATAGAGTTTCTCGTAGACCTTGGATATTTTTCCCTCTCTCTTAAGATAACCAATGTATTCCTTCTCTTTTTGCAGATGTATCTTACCCAATTCAGTCTTTTTAGCAATCCACTCTTCGCCATCCAATTTGTACCATTTCCACAGTGTGATTGCACTAATAATGAAGCATATTGCAGGAATTAGTGTAAATCCAGCCTGTATCCCAAAGATTGCTGAATCTGATTGTATACTCTGGGTATTGTCAAATCCAAACCCGTTAATGATCAATAAGAACAATGCATTAGCTACAGAAATTGCTGGTTTTGTGATCAATGCATTCATGCCAGCGTAGGTTGTTTCTCGTCTCTTACCAGTCAATATTTCATCGAAATCAATTACGTCAGCCAATAGCGGGGACCATATCAGTGTGACGGGGGCAAAACCTATTCCGACGATAACAAGACTGAGCATCACTGCAATCAGCCAGTTCCCCGATAGAAACAACATAATAAGACCTGCACTTGATACCATCAGTCCAATAATATAGACCTGTTTTAGACCCCGTCGTTTCACCATTCTATCTGCAAGAAGACTGAATACTAGCATGAGGACAAAGACGATAATTAACGGAAGAGAAGCCAAGAGACCCTGCAATCTGACCACATATTGAACGAAATATATCATGCAGCCAGTCACAACAGTAAATGCCATCTCGTGAAAGAAATTCATGGCTTCGAATGCAAGAAACTCTCTGTTCTTGAGCGCCTTTATCATCGAATCAATGAATCCCAATGGCTCTTCGGTCCTTGCATACTCATTCTCGGTCAGCGCGAAGCTAGAAAAGAATAAGACCGTTCCAGCAATCAATGCTACAAGTACCATCACAGGTTGGAAGAGAGAGTTGAGTTCTGTTGATGATTCTTCGGTGAGTAAGATCAATGGGAGTACCATCGCAAAAAGAGCACCAACTGACCCCAGAATTACATTATACAGACTGAGATTCGACCTGGCTTCTTGGGTAATGCACATTTCAGCAGGAAGAGCAGTTATGACTAATCCGACCATTGTGAACATGGAATCGAATAAAAAGAGAACAAGTAGCAAGTTCCAGAACAAGGCTATCTGCGTGTTACCCATGAATGGGAACCAGCAAATAATGAACGTTAGAGCATAAAATAACGCACCAAAGCGCAGAACCGGAATGCGCCTGCCCATGTCTGTGTTAATCCTTTCTTGGAGAATACCGAATAAGGGATCGTTTAGAGCATTCCAGATAGCGAAGATTAACCAAGCAAGAGAGATCCATTCCTCGCTCAATCCTAGTTTGATATTAAAATAGAAAGTGATGGCGGAGCCGAGAGCAATAACCTGAAGAAGGTTGATAGAAGCCTGGGATAGACCAAACGCTATTTTTGATTTGACGGGTAAACGTTCATCGAAATTAATAGTGAGGTCACTTTTTGCATTATCATCGATATCTGTCATCGTGGATATTCTCTTAACCTGCTATCAGAAATGAAAGATTATCAGAGATAAAAGTCAATTGAACTCCAGCTGGAGTGATTGCATTTGGTATCAATATCGGGTACATCCTAGATAGTTCCGTCGTACAACTCTGATCTCTCATTCAAGGCTGATTCTTTTCAGCACGCAGGAGGATAACAGCCAGCAACGCCAACCATAGCATATAACCATAGACCATGATGCGTTCCACAAGCCCGACCCACGGTGTTGGCTGTCCAGCTTCAACTTGAGCAACACCCAAGAAAGGCAAAGCCCCCAACACAAGGTATACCAGGATTGTTCCAATCGAGTAAAAACGGAACCGTAGTCCAAATGCTGTAGCTCCGAATCCTAATGATAGTAGAATGAAGATAACAGTCACGCCTGCGAGAGTTTGGTGCATGGCGTTGCTAAGAGTTGTTGCTGCTTCACTGGGGTACATTGGAAAGAATAATCCCATTGCACCAGCGATCATGTAGCCAATAAGCAGACCTCCAGTTATACGTAGAACTCGCTTTCTACCAGCAAATCTCAAGATTTCCAATGCAAATGCAGTTACAAGAATATTATACACGACATAAAGCGAAACAACGAATGATCTTGAAGGAGCCCCGATAGCACTCAGCTCACTGATATACTGGGATGTAAAATCATAGTTACTCCAAAGCAAACCTCCGAGTAAATCAGTGCAGACATATGTGAGCGAAGAGAGGATGCCGCAGAAGAGTAAGAGCTTTCGTAATCTCCCTGTGGTTTCTTCCATCTCGAATCTCCTGCGTTGTTAGTACATGGTTCCTCTCATAAATCCGGATACAAGTCTGTTTCACCAATCGAGTGATACATTGCAGCACACAGAGCGTTGTTTCTTGGGTCCGTTGGAAATGACGTACCAAATCCATTGAGCACATATCCATAACCTATCTTGAATTGCGGGTCTGCAAATCCAAATGAACCTCCTGTCCCTGGCATCCCAAACGAGCTAGGAGAACCGAATGGATTCTTCGAAAGAGGCCTCGTAAAACCAAGCGAGTAGGCTGCATCTGTTTTCAAGGCTCCATCTCGAAGTCCTTTTGATGGTGCTATTGGTGGCGCTATTAGTTCTTGGAATGTTTCCTCTCGCAGCCCAAGCTCCTTTCCACCTGTCGCGAAAACACTGTATGCGTGAGCTATTGCACGAGCTGTTCCTACACCTCCTCCCGATGGAACTTCATAATTTCGTGTATAGATCCGATTTTCGTCCAAACAAAACTCCGTTCCCACTAATGCACGACGAATTGCTGAACGTGGGCTCATCGTAGCGAGAATAAATGCGACAGGTGCTGAGCGCATTGCTGATATACTAAATTTAGGTTGTCTTGGAGTAGCCAGCCTAGAATTCGGAATGTCTTCAGGAAGTCGAATATAAAAGTCGAGACCGAGTGGAGTGGCAATTTCATCGTGAAAATACTGCCCAAGACTACGACCTTTGGGATCAACCCGACGCAGGAGTTCGCTTTGATAGAAACCTAGAGTTAAGGCATGATAGGCATGTCGTGTTCCAGGCTCATACGCTGGTTTCTGTCGAGCTAAGACTACTGCTAGGCGATCAGGGTCTGCTATGATTTCCTTGTCTGCTAATTCATCGAATGCGTATAGTCCCGCTTGATGCGCCATTAGTTGCCTGATAGTGATTTTTTCCTTGCCGTGTTGAGCAAACTCAGGCCAATATTTCGAAACAGGAACATTGTAGTCAAACAATCCTTGCGAATGAGCAAGCGCCATGGCTAGAGCCGATAATCCTTTTGTAGTCGACCAAACGAGCACCATAGTATCCTCTTTCCAAGGCTCTCCAGTAGCTTCGTTCCTGATACCGCCCCACAAGTCGACTACCTTTTCTCCTTGGTAGTAGATGCAACAAGCAGCGCCTAGTTCATCGCGGAGTTCGAAGTTTTCGATAAAGACTTCACGCACAGCTTCAAATCCGGGTTTGACAAAACCTGATATCGTTCTGTTCTCAGTCACTTTGATTCATCTTCGACACGTTTTATTACAAGAAGCAATATGCAATCTCTAGTACATTTTTATATAGCTTTTGTATACAATCTGTATACATGAAATGAAGAGCTCAAGCTCTTCTTATATTCCATGCGTATAAATGAGGTTCTTTCTCCATCGCATCATAGGTGCGTGACTCTGATATGAATTCCGAAGAGCCGAATAGTGCTAATACCTTCAAGGAAATCACTCGTAAAACAACCAGACCTATAGAACTTCTCAATAACCTTGCTCCAAAGCACCGGATCTACGGACTAGTTGAGATAGATGTTACTGAAGCTCGGAAGTTCATATCGGAGAATGAAGTGAAGACAGGGGAGAAATTGTCCTTTACAGGTTGGGTGGTAAAATGCGTCGCTCAAGCTGTCAGTGAACATCAGGAAGTCCAAGCTTTAAAGAAAGGGAAGAAGAAGTTGATTGTCTTTGACGATGTCGATGTTGGGATAATCGTTGAACGGCAGGTGAAATCAGAGAGATTTGCGACGGCATATTGCATAAGGAAGGCAAATGAGAAGAGCTTCAAGCAGATTCATGATGAGATCCGTCAAGCCCAGAAAGGCGAAGTCAATGGGGGTGGTGAGTCTGTTGAACGACCTTCTTTGTCTATCAGAATCTTCTCCCGCTTACCAGCCCTGCTAAGGAGGCTTTATTGGAGGAAGAT
>JAEOUM010000085.1 GCA_016839275.1 Candidatus Thorarchaeota archaeon | reverse complement strand
TTGTGCGATTTGATACACGCACTTCTTGATGAAGTTAAGAAGCATGCAGATTTCAGACCTGTTCAGAAAGCCGAGAAGCTTGTGACCTCAAAGGATCAATTTGATGAACTAGATGTTCGTTAGAGTTGGTTTCTAGATTGCACCGAGATGAGGCCTGTAGTATCGCTCAATGAAGTCATGGATACGTCCATAGTAGATTCTACCCCAGAGAGGTTTCTTCCTACAATAGACAAGCTCAAGCGTAGAGAGGTCAACCAAAACTGGAACTTCGAAGGATGCAAAGTGCTTCTTTGTAAAATGTGCGACCCAGTTTTTGGCCTCTTGGGTTGCATCTGTAGTGATGAGGGCAGATATTGACGAAAATCCTGATTGCAATCCCCGCGCTATTCCTGTATAATTGTGGTGTGCGAACTTGAATGCTTCAGCTGAGAATCGTTCGATGTCGCCTTTTGTCACTTGACCTAAGATGCCATAGATTCCAAAGAAGTGCATCTTCGTTGCCATCCATGACAACTTGAACTCCTGCATTGTTGCTACAGTGATATCAACATCTGCAACGGTGTCTTGACGAAGTTGAAAGTTGTCGTGTTGAAATCTATCATGTACAATTTGCAGGTATTGACCCAAATCAAATGCCATTACTACTTCCTCCAAGTTTCATATCTAAAGAAGTAATATGAATCCTGTGCCTCATTGTTTTAAGAGGCGTATGCGTTAGCAAATATTGCGAGTGAACTGGGATGAACACTGTAGCTCTAATCAAGGACAGGAATGGCATTAGGGAAACACTTGAAGAAGGTCTTGAGCTTCTTGGTGGTTTTGGAGCTCTGAAATCACCAGTCTTGATTAAACCAAATATCTGTACGATTAAGGATGGAACTGGACATTCTGTAACAGACATCAACGTTGTCAAGGCACTTGTTGATTTGCTTCTTGACGTTGATGATAGCCTATCAATCAAGATTATCGAATCAGACAGCCAGAGTAAGAACGCAGAGGACGCTTTCGATAAGTTTGGCTACAAGGAGTATTGCAGTGAAATGAGGGGTTTGGGATTCGATATATCAATATTGAACCTTAGTCGTGTTCCACTTGTGAAAATCGCCTTTGAGGGACAATACTTCAAGAATCCGGAACTTCCAGAAGTTCTCGCGACGCCTCACTACTTCATATCTGTCGCTGTGGCAAAGACCCACTATCTATCGTATATCACAGGGGTTCTAAAAAATCTGTTTGGCGTTCTTCCAAGGAAGGACATGTCTTTCTACCATTCAAGAATTCATGAAGTTATCACAGACCTTGTGAGAATCATTAGACCAGAACTGAATGTCATTGACGCAAGAGTTGGAATCGAGGACTGGAATGGTCCAAAGACACATAGTATTGGAGCCTTCATTCTTGGAAGACAACCTGTTTCTGTAGATGCCATAATGACCTTAATGATGGGACTTGACCCAGTCGATGTTAAGCATCTCGTATATTGTAGGAACCATGATCTTGGGGATTTTTACCCAACAATTGTTGGTGAGTCCATTGAATCAATAAGGGTGAAATTCAATTCACCAAGATAGTCACAGAGTCAATGCAAACTCAACACATGAACCATCAAGTAGGCTTTTTGAAGGGGATTCTGGAATGACGGTAGAGCCACACTTCAACAACGGCGCTCTTACGACCTATATTTGGGGGAAGAGTACCACGTAGAGTGTGCTTGTACGGACGTAGCTTAATAGAACAGCTTGTTAGGTCGCCTTCTCTAGGAGCGATTCCGCCCTTGTAATTCCCTTCTTCTAGATCGTAAAAGTCCTTGACATACTTGGGAACGTAGAATCCGAGATGCTTACTATCAATTGTTGCTAACCTAGCCATGAATCTTGTTGGCAAAAATATCACCTTATCGCATATCTCATTGAGCAAGAAAAATCCTTTCATCTCTTGGTTGTATCCAAGATTTCGTCTAGTGAAACGATTTTGAATAATTGTCAGAACTAATTATTGATGCTATGTTTCATATGCAACGAAATAAAGAAAGTACAGAGAATGTAACTCAAGATTCAGGTGATATAGAATTTGAAAAGAATTCTCTTTCTCTGTACAGGAAATTCTGCCAGAAGTCAAATGGCAGAAGCACTTCTAAGGCATCTAGGTGGAGATGATTTTGAAGTATATAGTGCTGGAACGAAACCTCAATCAGTAGTTAACCCATTTGCCATTGAGGTACTCAAGGAGTGCGGCATTTCTACAGAAGGACTCTATCCCAAGCTTGTTGGAGAGTTTGTCCAGCTGGAGATTGACCTTGTTGTTACTGTATGTGATAAAGCCAAACAGACCTGCCCACATTTTCCTAGAGCCAAACAAATGGAACACTGGTCGCTTGAAGATCCTGCTGCTTTCCAAGGTACCTATGATGAGATACTCTTCGTCTTTAGGGAAACTCGTGATGAAATTGAGAGAAGAATTCGTTCAGACATCCTTCAATCCTAATCATTGCTCAATCCAACCCTCGAATTTTCTCTGAAGAGTTCTACTATACACCTTTCTCCAGTCATAATCGACTCGTTGAGACCAGCTATAGATAATCTTTGGATGAACATACGACTTCAGGGAAGTACCCAGGTTCCATGTGAGGCTGTCCCTAGCAAGGGCAAAGTCAATCTCAATCTTTTGTTTTGCTTGCTCTGCCTTATGCACTCGATCTCGAAATGTCTGAACAATTTTCTCTGCAGCAGCAATGCGTCTTGCTGAATCATCTTTCCATTTAATGAATGACTCTTGCATCTTCTCTAAGGATTCCTTACTCTTTTGATATCGTTCCCTAGCACTGACTAGTCCTGCTTCTGCGCTCTCTAGTGCGTCTCTAGTTCTATCAATTCGTTCCTGAGCAGATGCTAGACGCTCTCTTTTTGTTGTCTTCCCCTTTCGTCTACTCGATCGAGTACTACTCTTTTGGGCACGTGCATTATCCCAGGCCACCTTTGCTCTGTCACGTTTTTCTCGCCAATTAGCAACAGACGTCTTGTATGTTTCAACTGTTGATTTTCGTTTTCCAATCAGCTCTTGCTTCTTGCTGCGTGTATCAGATTCTTTCTTCTTGATCTTTCTCAGGCGAAGCTGTTTCTCACTCAATTCTGATTTTGTCTTTCGAACTCGTTTTTCGGCTTTCTTGATGCGCTCCTGATATCGAGTAGCACTTTTACTCCAACCTTTTGGAGCCTGTTTCGTGTGGTTCATCACACGAGCCACCTCAAGATTTGCACGTTTGAATGCCTCTTTCTTGATAAACTCAGGGTCTGCCCTCTTCGCCTTGCTCTTTTTGAGTTCCTCGCGCATGATGGTTGATGCGTGATAAGTCCTGAAGACTTTGGCAGTGAGTTCAGGATATACCTCACTCAAGAACCGATTCACGTGTGTGCTGCCAATACTTGGGAAGATCTGAGCTACCTTCTTCGGGTCAGCTTTTGTTTTCTTGGTCTTCCTCATCTTGAAAGATGCAATCCTCTCGATGGCTTTATCATAGAGCTCCTTCAATTCCGCATAGACCTCAGGACTAGGAGTGATTTCCTTGTGCCATGGTACACTATCCTTTCCGAGAAAATCAAAGACTATCGAGTCCTTCTTGAATGTCAGATGTTCGGCACGCAGTGTTGTAGCTCCCACCGTATCCGCTTCTTCGGGGTCCTTCTCATCGCCAACCCTCAAGCTAAGATTATCAATCAGATAGCAAGCCGCAGCTACCATCCTTCTCTGAGCCTTATCTGAACGTAGACCCTCGATAATATGGGCGCGGATTTCGTCAATACTTTTTTCTACCTTGAGAGCCTTGTCAAACTTTGCAGACTCTCGTTCCTGTTTGATAGGTGTGCTATCATGTAGCCAGATGTACTTCACTTTTCCAGTAAGCTCGTCGGTCCATTTAGCAATCCACATAGTGTCAGGAGCCCAAATTAGTTCCTTCCAGTCACCCTCTAGCGTCTTTGCAGCATCAGGATCAATGTTCAAGGTGATGTCCTTCTGAGAGGCTCCTTGCTTCCACTTTCCCCTCAGCGGGTGCTGACCACGCCCCATGAAAATCCCAGAGGGCTCTGTCTGATAGTTGCCTAGCTCCATACGCTCGCCATCAACTATTGCATAGCCATACTTCTCCTTGAGACGGTCTCTAAGGGCCTTCCTCTCATCTCTTTGGGCTTTCTTCTCTTCAGAGGTCATCTGTTCCTTAAGAGCTCGCTCCGTTTCCACTACTTCGATAACCTCAGCAAAGTCTACTTCATCCACTCGTAGTGGTGGTTTAATTCCAAGAGCCTTGCTAAAGTCGTTCATGAAGTTCTCAGTAAATACCGGATCCTCAACATATGGTGTACCAATCTTTCGGACCCATGCAACAGCCATCTCTTCTTGCAGCTGAGAGAGGAGTATCTCAGCGTTTCGGGCAATAATCGTGAACCCGCGAGCTGGTGGAGGGTCGATGACAAGGATACCATTATGTATTAGCGATTCCATGGAGATGCCTCGTAGGTTGTCTGTCGTGTCGGGGAAAACAAAAGGGTTGTGCTATAGAATCAAGTGGCTGAGAAATTAATCCTTCAGATGGCGCACATCATTTCACTTTTTACACTGGTTTGAAATCTATGGCTCAGCGATTCATATGAACCTGAGAGAGCTATCTGATGCAGTTCTGAGTGATCCAAAATGGCAGGCTGTATGGTATCTCACAAACAGTTCTTTTGCATCCCTAACATGCCTTGCCCTATCACGATGGGGATATCTTCCCTGGGATGATGTCACTGCACTCCTTCTCGGATTCTTTGTTCCTTTGGGTATCTATGGATTCAAATCGATTAATGGATGGTACAGATACAAGGGTCGCTATGGAGTGTATGCGGTGACCGAGAGAAATCTCGAGCTTGCCTTGGAATTGATTGATAAAGAGGAGTGGAGGAGCGCTCTTAGATATCTAGATTACATTCTAAAAACCATGCCAGGACATTCTAGGGCTCTATATTATTCCGCAGTGTGCAAAGAACGACTTGGTAATCCTGTAAGCGCTATGACAAGCATTGCAGAATACCTAAACAATAATCCAGATGATACGGAAGCTTTAGCTCTCTTAGAACGTGTTGCGAATAAGGGTGACTGAACAGAGATAGAAATGGTGCGGCCACCGGGATTCGAACCCGGGTCACGAGCTTGGAAGGCTCATATCATAACCCCTAGACTATGGCCGCAGCTACTGAAAAACAGGTGTTTGTGGCTGCGATTTAAGCATATTGCAAACAAGAACCATCATGGCAAGTCAATAATGTCTGGAAATGTATATTACCACCAGCAACCATACGCGTATCTTAAGGAGAGGAGTAATCGTGCAAACAAGTGGTTTTGACCCTGTTTTATTCATTCTAGTGTTTTTTAGTGTCATGATTGTCATCTGGGTATATGGATACTCGAAAGGACTATTATGGTTTCAGCAAGATAGCAAAAAGAAATCTGAGAGTTTGCTTGCCTCATTTAACGCGAGAGATGCAGCGACCGGAGGGTGGTTCCATCGGTTCGGGCGGCCAGTTGTCGTTCTGCTGTTTATAACTCTGATATCTTACCCGATTGTAACGAATCTGATTGCGCTTTCGCCATTCCAGTTATTCATCTTTGTCTTTGTGTTTCACATTCCCTCTGAACTAATTCTGCTCATAATTTCAACAGTAATAATGTGGAGAATCCATAAGCAGCCCGTACCAGAAGAAGTGAGCCTAGACCGGAATGATGAGTCGATTCATTAGAACAACTAATGCTTAGACCGAGGAGTATCGACTTTGAATCAAACTGAGGAGTATCTCTGACGAATAACTTCGACTCGTTCAGAGTATATCCAGAGAACCTCAGCACACACGTGCCAGGCCATCATGATTTCCCTATCGAGTTCAAGGTGTTTGTTGAACAACTGCTTGATGTCATCAGAGATATCGCCGTGCGGGAATGCACCAATACCAATGACCACTGGGACTGACACATCATCTGGCAACAGGTCTCTGAAACTCCGGATACTGGTCTTTTGACCTCCCTCTATTGTAAGAATGGTCTCAGCATTCGGGGATTCATCTCTCAACTTGGAGATAAAACTAGAGAGATTCTGCTTGGATACTTGTAGTAGGGGTTCACCCTCAACAGGCACTCGACCATTTATCAGAAGTTGTTCGATGAGACCTACGAATCTATCATAGTTACGGGGAAGGCGTACATCGGGATTTATCTCGATGACTCTTCCATCTTGGAGATGCATGTAGACCTGGAGAAGACCTTCCTTGCAGAGGGGGGTTTCAAGGAGTGTCACAAGAGAATGGAAGACGATATCAGGCCGACCTCGCCTATCACTCTTGTCTAATTTTGTCATCGCCCTACCGTGATATGTTTGATCGAGTAAGATCTCATTTGGTTTCTTCCCCTTTCGACCAGCCTGTTTCTGAACATCTTTGAACGAAGATATCTCAGAGGGTACAAGCTCCAAGGCACAGTCTAATAGAAACACGATTAGCATGATAGACCCCTAATGTAGTGAGTTACACGAACAATTTAAGCAGTTTGAACATCGTCTAATAATCAAGAGGTGAATCCTTGTCAAAGAGAAGATTCGCAAAGGAAAAGATGTATCGGCTCGCACAGGCAAGGATAGAGATACTCTGGAAACAGGCTCTGCAGGAGTCAAAGAAACGTCCGGATATTGCCCGGAAACAGATGTTAAGCGCTCGAAAAATTGCACAGCGGGCACGAATCAAAATCCCACGAGAAGTCAATAGAAGAGTCTGCAAAGAGTGTGGCACTATCCTGATTCCCGGAGATACTTGTAGGGTCAGAATCAGGCACAATAGATCGAAACATGTAGTGGTCACATGTACAGAGTGCGGTAATGTCAAGAGGTACTATTCAACAATGACAAGGTCACAGGCATAGGTTAATCAAAGATTAAAAAAAGACAAATTAGTGATATAGAATGAAATCCGAAGCAGACCCTGCAAGAGTAAAGATAGCATGGCAAGATCCAGCGATGGCCCAGATTGGAAAGGGAGGAGTCTCAGATAATCTAGTCAAGGAGATTGTGCGCTTACTCAAAAAACATCAATACATCAAGGTGCGCATGCTTCGCAGTGCAATGGGTGAAGGTGACAAACTTGAACTCATCAATAGTCTGTGTGAAAAGACAGGAGCCAGACTTGCAGGTGTTCGGGGGAATACGGCGGTTATTTTCAGGTTTCGAGCATCTCAGAGAGTATAATTCAACAAGTCTTTTCTCTAACACAACGACAATCTTTTAAGCGGAGTCTAGACGGTGACTCCAGCCTTTTGAGGTAGGTCACTGGCCGAAATCGTGTTAGGTGACTGTACTCAATAAGATTGGTGACTGATAATGCCTACAGTCTATGATATCCCAGCCAACATCCTGATTCGGCGACTCGCTCAGGACCTGAAGTCTAGAGAAGAGATTGCTCCTCCAGACTGGGTTCCATATGTGAAGACTGGAATCCATAAAGAGAGAGCCCCGGATGATGCAGACTTCTGGTACGTCAGATGTGCAAGCATCCTGAGGAAACTCTACCTCTATGGACCAGTAGGAACTGGAAAACTGCGAATTGCATATGGAGGAAGGAATCGGCGCGGCACAAAACCAACCGAATTTGCTAAGGGTAGTGGTGCAATTATAAGAACAGCGCTACAACAGCTCGAACGGGCAGGCTTTGTGAAAAAGCGTGGCGGCAAGGGTAGGGAAATGACTGATATTGGTAGATCGTATATGGACAAGCTATCAGGAACCTTGAAGTTGGAGCTCTCAAAGGCTATTCCAGAACTTGAGAAGTACTAAGCCAGGTGACATGGCACAATGAGTGATGATGAGCTAGAAGCTATTCGTCAAAAGAAATTGGCGGCCCTTCAGCAACAGGCACTCAGAGAACAGGCAGAGGAACAAGCTGCTGCTGAAGTACAGGCTCAGAAAGAGGCGATACTGAGGCAGATTCTCACGCCTGAGGCACGGCAACGATTGACAAACATCAAGATGGTAAAACCGCAGTTCGCGGAGCAGATCGAGATGCAGTTGATTCAGCTTGCAAGTTCAGGTCGGCTCAAAGGTCAGGTAACTGATGATCAGTTGAAGGCGCTCTTGCAGCAGCTGCAAGGAAAAGAGCGCGAACGAAAGATAACATTCAGGTAATAGCTGCACAGGTGATAAACATGGCACGAAACAAGCCACTCGCAAAAAAACTCAGAATGGCAAAAGCAATGCGGAGTAATTCCTCCGTACCCTCATGGGTCATTATGAAGACCGGTGGGAAAGTCAGAAGAACACCAGGGCAGCGAAACTGGCGCCAGTCAAAGCTAAAGCCATAACCAGGTGGGTCTAGATGTCGAAGAAGAAGAAAGAAACTAAAGCTGAAGTCTCTGAGGAAGAGCCAGAATTAGAACAGATCGAAGAAATCGATGAAATTGAAGAGGCCCCCACTGAGGAAAAGGTACCAAAGGTCGAAGAGAAGGCAGTAGAAGAAGCCGAACCTGAAGAAGAAGAAATCATTGACGAACGAATTTACACAGTTCCTCTACGGAAGGCATATTGGACAGGCAGCAGACCCCGTCGGGCCAATAGATCCGTGAGAATCCTCAGGGAGTTTGTTGAAAGACATATGAAGCCCGAGGAGTTACTCATTCAGCCCGAGGTTAATGATAGAATATGGTCGAGAGGCATTCAAAAACCTCCACGGAGACTTAGAATCAGAGCCACAAAGAATGCCGATAATCTTGTACGTGTCTATCTTGCGGAGGGATAGCCCAAAATGATCGCCCGAACGAACTTCGAGGGCGATTCTAACGTTGGAGCTTATGGAATCGCCACAGACCGCTTTGTATTCGTCAGTCCTAATATTTCAGAGAAGAGTCTGAGCGATGTGGAGAGAGTGTTTAATCTTCCACTAATTCAATCCACCATTGCAACACTAGATGCAGTCGGTCTTATGTCAACAGCAACTTCTAATGGTATTCTTGTTCCTTATACAACAACAGATGAGGAACTGAAAGTACTCAAGCAGTCATCAGAGGTCAATGTAGACTGGATTGATGATAAGATGACAGCTCTTGGAAATATCATAGCGACTAATGATAATGGAGCAATTTGTCACCCGGACTTCAGTTCGAAATCAATACAGAAAATATCTGATGTTTTAGGCGTTGAAGTTGTGCCATTTACCATTGCCAAGCTTCCCATAGTAGGAGCAAACTCTGTCATTACAAATCAGGGAGCCATTGTCCATCCATTGGCAACAAGCGAGGAGATTGACCAGCTATCACAGCTGTTAAAAGTACACGTAGAGGTTGGAACAGTAAATAGAGGTAGTCCATATACAAGTCTGGGCGTACTAGCAAATATTGATGGGATGATTGCAGGATCTGACACAACAGGTGTAGAACTTGCCCATATTAGTCAGGTTCTAGGTTTCGTTTAGATGAGGTGTAGCTAAAATGAGTTCAAAGATTTGGCGAGCAACAGGTGAGTACACAAAGAAAAACAGGAAATTTAGATTCACTAAGGAGCTTCTTGGCGAAAAGGAGGCCCATGTTCGAGAGAGAATCCTCTCTGAACTTGGTAGTCGTCATCGAGTGAGTAGGAAATATATTGCCATCAAGGAAGTCAAGGAACTCAAACCAGAAGAAGTTACAAATCTGGACCTTAGGAGAATCCTTGGTCTGGAGAGCGAATTCTCATGAGTGAAGAACAACAGCAGCTCCTCCAGAGAATCTATACTGAACAGCAGATCACAGAATCGAATATCTCTGTGCTACAACAGCGAATAGAGATAATACAGGCATACCTTACTAATTATCAATCCGGGCTCATGGTTCTTAAGGAGATTGAGGGGAAAAATGAGGGAGAAGAGATGCTGATGAATGTTGGTGGCAATATCTTCGTTGAGGCAAAACTTGTCAATCCCTCTAAGGTGACCCGAGGAATTGGAAGTGGGGTCAGGATTGAACAGAGCCTAGAAGAGGCCAAGAAAGCAGTTGAGAGTTCGATTGAAGGCCTTGATAAGCAGTATCAAGTGATGACAGAGGAATACCAGAAGCTTATCGCTCGAGCTTCAGTCTTGAACTCGCAGTTCCAGCAACTTGCTGCTCAGGTCCAGAACACTGCTTCTCACGAGTAGGAGGCAGGTCTTGGTGTTTGACAAACTCAGAGGATCTCTAGATAAAGCCGTCACGAAAGCCACTACAAAAGAACTGAGTGAGAAGAACCTCAAGGATGCAGTCTGGGAACTTCAAATGGTATTGATACAGAACGATGTGGCAGTTGAGGCTGCCGAGCATATCTGTGAACTCACTAAGGAGAAACTTCTTGGAACTCGAACAGGAAGGCTCGATAATGTGAGTAGTCTATTCAAGACGGCAATATTCGAGTCCGTATTGGAAGTGCTGACACCGAAAAAACCTCTAGACTTACTTGCGTCTGTAAAAGAAAAGAAGTCTAAGGGAGAGATTACTACGATTCTCTTCGTTGGAGTCAATGGTACAGGAAAAACTACAACACTAGCAAAGGTTGCAAACATGTTCAAGAAGAGTGGCATTTCTGTAGTCATCGCTGCAGGAGATACCTACAGAGCTGGGAGTATTGAACAATTAGAACGCCATGCTGAACGATTGGGGATTCGAGTTATCAAACAAGATTATGGGGCTGACGCTGCAGCAGTAGCCTTTGATGCAATTGCACACGCAAAGGCAAAGCACATTGATGTTGTTTTAATAGACAGCGCTGGAAGGATGCAAAGTAACAAGAACCTACTGGAAGAAATGAAGAAGATAGCACGCGTTGCTAATCCGGATTTGAAGCTCTTTGTGGGAGATGCGCTAGCTGGGAACGATGCGCTTTCACAGGCTAGGGAGTTCAATGCAGCCATTGGTATCGATGGAGCAATACTAACCAAAGTCGATGCAGATCCATCAGGTGGTGCAGCCTTATCTATTGCATTCGTTACTGGGAAACCAGTAGTCCTCATTGGAATTGGTCAGGGATACGATGACATCGAGCAATTCGATCCCAATTGGTTTGCCCAGAGACTAATTGGTGATAATTGAGCGAGTGGTGAGCTTTTTATACGAGGCTCCTATGATGGGCATTGTATAAGCCTAGAGGTGTTAATATTGAGCCAGAAGGGTAGAAGTTTCATTGACTTATCAGACTTTGAAAGGTATGAGTTAAGGCAGTTCTTAGATACTGGCCATGAACTGAAGCGAAAGCAGAAACGTGGAGAGTCACACGAGCTGTTGAAGGGAAAATCCCTAGCAATGATTTTCATGAAATCATCCACAAGAACTCGTGTATCTTTTGAGGTGGGAATGACCCAGCTCGGCGGACATGCACTTTATCTAGAGCCAGGCGGCACCCAGCTAGGGCGAGGTGAAACAATTGGAGACACGGCACAAGTACTCAGCAGATATTGTGACGTAATTATGGCACGTGTCTTTGCTCACAGTGATGTAGCAGATTTAGCAAAGTATGCCACTGTGCCTGTCATTAATGGTCTCTCAGACCTCCTTCACCCATGCCAGATCATGGCAGATATGATGACAATTGAGGAACACATAGGAAGTCTAGAGGGACAGAAGATTGTCTATGTCGGCGATGCAAACAATGTCAGTAATTCTATAATGCAGGGCTGTACAATTATGGGGATGGATGTCACGATTGGTTCACCGAAGGGATATACACCCTCAGAAGGGATTCTAAAGAAGGCGACACAGTTGAGTAAGAGGTATGGGACAACACTTGAGGTTGTGAGCAATCCTGATGAGGCTGTAAAGGGAGCAGATGTTATTTACACAGACACTTTCTTCAGTATGGGACAAGAACGTCTGAAAGAAAAGGAAACTGCCCTGATGCCATTCCAAGTCAATAAGGCTCTTGTTGGAAAGGCAAAGAAAGATGTAATTGTCATGCACTGTCTTCCTGCACATAGAGATGAAGAACTGACATCAGAAGTCATGGATGGACCTCACTCTGTGGTGTTCGATCAGGCGGAGAATCGACTTCATGCTCAGAAGGGTATCATGGCATTGATTGTCTAAGAGGTTGGTTGGTTGGTCGGCGAGTTCGTTGTGTTGGGAAGAATCAACATTGACATTGATATGCGTGTTGATGCAATTCCCAAAAAGAACGAACATGTGGTCTGTGAGGAGGGGCATATATCGTTTGGAGGGTCCGCAGCGAACTTCGCCGCTCAAGCATCACGTCTGGGTGTTAAGACCACTCTTGTTAGCTGTGTGGGTGATGATCCATATGGACATCTTGCTGTCAAGGAGATGGCAAGGCTAGGTGTAGATACGACTTGCATTCTTGTTCTTGAAAATCAGTCTACTGGCCTTTTCATCTATACACATGATGCAGCAGAAGACTGGCTTGTGGTAGCCAAACCTGGAGCAAACAAGTTTCTCGAGAAGCGACTCTTCGAGGAGGAGAACCTTGTCGAGGCTCAAGTTATGCATCTGGCAGGTTCATTCCCATTGATGATTGATAGAGCTATGGAACTGGCAACAAATCATGGCATGATAATTTCTCTAGATCCAGGAAGAGTAGCAAGCAAACTCGATTTTATGAGGATACTAAAGCATACAGATCTTCTCTTCATAAATCAAGATGAACTCAAGGAATACTTCAATATCCAGCCAAAAGAACCAGAGCTCAGAGCGTTCGCAAAGACATTTCCTGGCATCATCATTCTCAAAATGGGAGAGAAAGGAGCTATAGCCACAGATGGTTTTGAATATTGTACATCTCATATTTTTGAGGTTCCAGTTGTCGATACGATGGGCGCTGGCGACTCATTTGCTGCGGGATTCATCACAGCTTGGATTCGATCGGAGAATATAGAGCAGGCACTAAATATGGCAAATGCAGTAGCCGCAATGACAATCACAAAACAAGGCGCACAAAATGGTCAACCAACTCTAGAAGAAGTGGCGCGATTCCTGCGGCAGCATGATATTTCAATCGAACCTGTTCTCAAGACGTTCAAGACCTTCAAGACTACGAGCAAGAAGAGAAAAGGCAAGTAATCGCCTAGTATTACCACGGTAGTATTCTACTTTTTCTTGTAACAATACGTGGGTAATAACGCTCGTAGGCAGATGAGAGTGGTCAATATGCACCCATTATTAGAAGAGGTCCTCAGTTCAAAAGGCGGAAAGCGTGACCCTAAGGTAAAACGCGTGAAAAACATTCCAAAATCAGCTACTACTGATGAAGAGCTCGAAGAGCTTCTTGAGTCAGTCAATGCCAGGATTCTTGTTGTGGGAGTTGGTGGGGCTGGGAATAATGCAATCACTAGGCTCATGGAAGTTGGTGTAGAAGGGGCAGAAACCCTGGCAGCGAATACAGACGCACAGGATCTTTACTTCTGCAACTCTCATCACAAGCTGCTCTTAGGGAAAGAAACATGCGGAGGATTAGGGGCAGGGAACAATCCTGATATTGGAGAGGCAGCAGCCATCGAAACATACGACGTCATCAAGGACACTGTAAGAGGTGACCTTGTCTTCATAACTGCAGGGATGGGTGGTGGAACCGGAACAGGAGCAGCGGCCCATATTGCAAAAGCTGCAAAGGAGAACGGCGCTCTAACGGTTGCAATAGTATGCTTACCTTTTGATGTTGAAGGTGCAACTAGGAAAAAGAACGCCACTCGAGGACTCAATGCCTTAATGGAGCATGTTGACACTCTTATTGCGATACCAAATGAGAAATTACTAGAAATTGCACCAGACTTATCATTGCCTGAAGCCTTCATGGTAGCAGATGAGGTGCTCGTTAGAGCTGTAAAGGGTATTGCTGAGTTAATTTCAAAACCAGGACTAGAGAATCTGGACTTTGCAGATGTCAGAACCACCAGGAAGAAGGGTGGTGTATCAATCATAGCACTTGGAGAGGCGGAAGGCGAGGATAGAGCTGAAGAAGCAGTAATTAATGCTCTTAGAAATCCGCTCATAGATGTGTCTATTGAGAACGCACGAAACCTCCTCGTCAATGTCAGCGGCAGTGCAGACTTACAGCTTCTTGAAGTGAAACGTGTAGTGGAACTTGTGACTGAGCAAGTGAATCCAGGAGCCGAGGTCATCTATGGTGCTCTTATTATACCAGAGCTTGAGGATCGTCTTCGTGTCACAATCATTGCATCAGGAGTTAATTCACCGTACGTATTCGATAAAGCCGAACCGTTTGCTCCCTTGATCGATGATCTAAAGACAGATCTAGGAGTTCCTCGATTGAGCTAGTCTATTTGGATACTCAGCAAATGTTAAAAGAGAACCAGTTTAGAATCCTCACGATTCCCATGCTGCTTAGGCAGTATTCTGTAGGGATGTGATGACAAGATGGGTATTACCTCCTTCATTAATGATAGCAGAAGGATTCTGAAGCTGGCTACAAAGCCCTCTAGGAAAGAACTTTGGAGTAGCACAAAGATTAGTCTAGCTGCAATGCTCCTTGTGGGCGCACTGAGCTTTATAATTCAGGTCATCATGACAGTGGTAACATACTCCTGGGGAACAACAGCTACATAATTCAGGATTAATACCATCGTACTCGCGGCTAGGGTCAAAATGCAGAGCCTCTAGCTTCACCCCTATTACGAACTTGTAGATTAAAGTATCAAGATTGACAGGAAGTGTAAGAAAATGGAAAGTTCCACCAGCATCTATGCAGTTAGGACTACGATTGGACAAGAACGTAGCGTAACAGACCTTATCACAACAGCTGTGATTGGAGAGAGTGATGTATGGGAGTGTCCATTTTGTTCAGAGGATTTTGCCTCTGAGAAAGCAACCAAGCAACACATGAAGGGGTGCAAGAAAAAGGGTAAGAAGGACGGTGAGCCAAAGCTGATATCAAAAAATCAGCTCCTTGGTAGGGTAAAGGCAATACTAGTTCCTGAAACTCTGCGTGGCTATGTCTTCATCGAAACCACGGAATTCAGAGATGTGGAGATTGCTATCTCTGGTGTCCCTCATGTTCGAGGTCGTGTTGGAGGAAAGGTCAGCTTAGATGAGATTGATAAATTCCTAGCACCACCACCTGCCGCTGAGGGTATCTCAGAAGGCGATATTGTCGAGATTATATCAGGTCCGTTCAAGGGAGAGCGTGCAAAGGTTCAACGTGTTGATGCTGGTAAAGAGGAACTGATCCTCGAACTCATGGATAGCCCCTACACTATACCTGTAAGGGTCCATGCAGACTTTGCAAAGATTGTTGAGAGAGCAGAACGCAAGGAAGCTCCAGCTACTGCGCCAACAGAGGGTGAAGAGGTTAAGGCTTCGTCCTTTGATGACTTCGATGATGATGACTCATTCTGGGCACACGCACCTGATGAAGATTAGGATACACTCAATAAATCGTCACAGATAACCCTCAATTTGTTGATATACAGCCTGAGTCAGACATAGGCGCCACTCTAGTTCATTGTTGTTATGTCGCAAGCCTTAAAACGGAACACGTCCGAGCGAGCCTATCCTCTTAATCTGACATGGGAATGAAGCCCATTGTCCGGGGTGATAGGATGACAGTAAATGCAGTAGACCTAGCTGGATGTAGTATGACTTCTGTCCTGCAGGTCGACACCATCGGAAGCGTTGCGTACGCCCGAGTGCACTGCATTAGGAGTCGTGAATAAATTGAGTGAACAACCAATTATTGTAGAAGCCATGGTAGAGGGTGCGAAAGCCAGTGGAGGCCCTCCTATCGGTCCTGCTCTTGGGCCAACAGGGGTCAACATCTTCCAAGTTGTGACCAAGATTAACGAGATCACGCAACCCTTCGCAGGACTGAAGGTTCCTGTTAAGATCATCGTAAACCCGAACGACAAGAGCTTTGAGATTGAAGTGGGAACGCCACCAACCAGTGCATTGATACTGAAAGAGGTGGGAGCTTCCAAGGGTTCTGGAACACCAAACACTACTATCATTGGCAATCTCACCGTGGATCAGTTGAAGAGTATCGCAAAAGGCAAAGCAAGTGACCTCTCAGCCCTGACCATGAAGGCTGCAGTTCTGACTATCTCAGGTACATGCGGACAGATGGGCGTAAATATCGAGAGTAAGACAGCAAAGCAGTTCCAGAATGAAGTCCGAGAAGGGCTATGGGATGCCCAGCTGGATGAAGCATTGAGGGAGTGATAGTGCATGTCAACAAAAGTCGATAGAATAGAGGCAGCGGTTGCTGAAGCCAGAGCAAAGGGCACTGAGAGAGGCATCAAATTCGAGCAGAGCTTTGATTTGGCAGTCAACTTCAGGAAAAAGGAGTTGGATGTTTCAAAGCCAGAAAATAGGTTCAACCAAGAACTTGTACTCCCCAATACACTCTATCCTTTACCAAAAATCTGCGCTATAGGTGATGGCGAGTTTGCCGAGAAGGCAGTTGCAGCCGGAGCTGAGCACGTTGTGTCTAAGGATGATATTCCGAAGGTTGGTGAAGAAAAGAAAGATAGAAAGAACCTAGCCAAGAGCTATGATTTCTTCATCGCAGCAGTAGATGCGATGCCCCTGATAGGTCGATATCTAGGGCAAGCACTTGGTTCAAGAGGTAAGATGCCACGACCGTTTCCACCACAGGCTGACCTGAACGCGATAGTAAATCAATACCATCGGACGGTACGTATCAGAATGAGGAATACACCCACATTCCATGTGAAGGTGGGACATGAAAAAATGAATGATAGAGAGATTGCAGATAATATCGTTGCAGTCCTGAACTTCGTTGAGAGTAAGGGATTCACTGCAAGAATCAGCCATATTATGGTCAAGATGACCATGGGGCCGGTTATCGAGATTTCTGCATAGGTTGGTGATATTGAGTGTCAGTATACGAGAAGACAATACCTCAATGGAAGATGGACACAGTTGAAAAACTAGCTGCTACTATCAACGAGAGCAAGATGATTGGTCTCGTGAACGTTGAGGGCGTCGGAGCAAAACAGCTTGGAGGAATCCGAGAAAATCTGAGAGGATCTGCGGTTCTGAAAATGGCCAGGAATACTCTCATGATTAGAGCTCTAGAGAAATCTACTAAGAAAAATGTCAAAGACCTTGTCGAGTATGTGAAAGGTCCAGTAGCATTCGTCTTTAGTGATCAGGATCCCTTTGCATTGAGTAAATTCCTTAGTGAGAATAAGGCTGCAGCTCCAGCAAAGGGAGGGCAGGTTTCTCCAAAGGATATTATTGTCCCAGCCATGAACACTGGAGTTGCTCCAGGACCATTCATCAGTGAACTTGCAGGCTTGAAAATCCCAGCACGTGTCAAGGGCGGTGTTATTCACATCACAGACGACACAGTTGCTGTGAAAGCAGGAAGTGTCATCTCAAATGCCATGGCTCAGATGCTGAGTAGACTTGGAATCGAGCCTATGGAACTCCAACTCAAGTTGATAGCAGCATATACTGATGGCGAGGTTCTCACGGCAGATAGTTTCGAAATAGACATTGAACAGCTATTCAACCAAGTAATCTTGGGTCACCAACTTGCAATCAATCTTTCAATCAATACCGGAATCCCAACGGTGGAAACAATTCCACTTATCATTGCTAAAGCAAACATGGAAGCGAAGAGTCTTGCTCTACACATTGGCTTTTTCGTACCAGAAATGCTGGATCAGTTCCTCTCTAGGGCGAACTCAGAGGCATTTGCATTAGCGGCAGCAATCTCTGCAAAGGATCCGGACGCAATACCTTCAGAAATCATGAGCCATGTTCAAGCAACAGCTGTTGCTGACGCTCCTACCGAGGTCGCGACAAAGCCAGCAGAGCCTGAAGATGATGATGAGGAAGAGGGAGAATCTGTAGCAGGCATTGGAGGCCTGTTTGGATAAACAATCAAGAGGTAAAAAAAATGGAATACGTATATGCAGCACTTCTGCTCCACAAGACTGGCCAAAAATTGACAGCTAAGGCGATGGAAGAGGTTCTGACCGCGGCAGGTGCCACACCTGATAAGGGTAGAATTAAAGCATTGCTCGCAGCCCTCGAAGGCGTCAATATAGATGAGGCCTTGAAGAGCGCAGCCGCCATGCCAGTAGCAGCAGCTCCCGCCGCAACAGGCGGAACAGCAGCTCCAGAAAAGGGCAAGAAGGAAGAAGCAAAGGAAGAAGAGAAAGAAGAAGAGTTCACCGCTGGGCTTGGAAGTCTATTCGGTTAAATCTTCATGCTACTCACTTCAAATCTCATAGCAACTAGGACAGACGGGCCGCAAGCCTGTGCTGTCCATCGAATTCTTTTTCATTTTATCATGATAAGGGGTAACTAGAACCCACAGATACATATCATAGAAAGCCCATTGTATTTTTGTGAAAATCGTTTATCACCCCTTGATGTTGCAGTCCTATGATAGTACCCCTGCAGGGGCATTAGGAAGATTGGAGTCGGCAGTTGAGATTCTCAAAGCCAATCCGGAGTACGAGTTTATTCAGCCAGAGCCAGCAAAGGAACAACAGATACTCAGAGCACATTCTAAGAATCTAATTCACGGCGTGGAGAGAGATAAAAGGCTAGCAAAAATGGCATATCTTGCTGCAGGAGGGGCAATCTTGGCTGGTGAGATTGCCATGAAGGGAGAACCGTGTTTTGCGCTTATCCGCCCACCTGGGCATCATGCATCTCAAGACTCGCATTGGGGTTTTTGCTACTTCAATAATATCGCTGTGTCGTTACTCGAACTCAGAGCACAGGGGCTCATTGATTCCGCATTCATACTTGATTTTGACCTTCATGACGGTGATGGAAATATCAACATCCTCGGTCATGATAAGAAGTTCCAAATCTACAATCCAGACGACAACAAGGATAAGCAATATCTAGCAGACGTCAAGAGACACTTGGATGACGCGCGCGATGTTGATATCATCGTAGCCTCTGCCGGTTTTGATCAATATGAGAATGATTGGGGCGGAAACCTGTCGACGCAGGCATTTCGCGAGATAGGCAGGATGATGTATGAATTTGCCAAGGAAAGATGTGCAGATCGAAGGTATGCTCTGCTTGAAGGGGGATATAATTTCAAGGACCTTGGAAAGAATATATTGGCATTCTGTGAGGGATTTCGAGGAATTTAGCTGTATCGAGCCTTTTTTGAGCTAATAGTAACTACGGGAAAACGAGAGACCTGAGATGCCGTATAAGATATTGAAGGATTCAATTAGACGCCACCTGGATGAAACTCGACCCCTCATCGAACAACTTCTAGATGTCGATGTTATGAGCAAACCAATTGCAGGGGGGAGAGAGATTGGAGAGGTGGTATTGCATATGCTGAGATCATTGGAGTACTATATGAAAGGCGTCGTGACAAATCAGTGGGAGCCACTTCCCTATTTCTTGGAGACCTACGATTCAGCTGAGTCAATTATTCAACTTGCCAAAGATGTCTTCGATAGAGTGAAAATGTATACGAATTTGCTAATAGTAGGTGATATGGGACGGACTATCAAGTCGTTCAATCGCCCTGCAACGGTTGAGGAGATTATTCTCGAGATGCTTGAGCATAGTATACATCATCGTGGGCAGATTACAGTATATTACAGACTATTGGGTGTAGACCCAAAACCAATACCCTACATCATCTAGGGCAAAAAGAGTTGGGAGATAATCTCCCACTCCTAATCAGGGATACCTTTGAAGACTTGATCCATCGTCTTTCGGTATTTCATGAATGCTTTGCGACCGTTTTGCGTCAACTTTAGAATGGTACGGGGCTTCTTGTTCAGGAATTCTTTCTGAACCTCGATATACTCTGCATCCTCAAGTTTGGTCATATGAGAGGATAGATTCCCCCATGTCATTCCAAGTTGAGTCATTAAGAAGATAAAATCAGCTGAGTCCACGACATATAGTTGCGCCATTATTCTCAACCTAGCGGGCTCGTGAATAATCCTATCAATCTCTTGTCCGGAATCTGCATCATCGATCTTGCTCATCGGACACTTCCTCCAAATCGAGGATTGGATACTTCCTTACAAAACGAACCAGGCTTGTCACACCAGCTAGGATAAAGAGAATACCTACAAGAGCCATGTATAGAGTCATTCGATATACAGGAGTAGTGAATTCAAGGAGAGAGAGGACCAAACCGAGTAGGATAGAGGCCACTCCGATACCATAATATCGATTAAGACCGGACCGCTCTACGAAGTACGCAGCGGGCTGTGCTAGACCAATCCCAAATAGGAGTGGAGCCCACCGAGCTATCAGAAGCAGTATATCATTTTCATATCTTGACGAGATCATAACAGAAGCGATTGCAGGAAGCATGATGAAGATAGCCAAGACCCATCCATATCCGGGGGGCATTTCATTTTCACCTCGAAGTTTCACTTTGCCAATCCTTGGATAGGTGAACCGCGCCTTCATCTTTTCAATATAGACAGCCTGAAACACAATTAGAAGTGCTATAATGACTACACTAATGGTTTCGACAAGTAGGATTGCTAATGCAGATATCATTAGACCCATCCAAAACTCAGTGAGTCCATCTTGGTTCGCAGTCCTGAATGTTGCTTGTTCTAGTTTTACTAGATCAATTTCCTCGTTCATAATTATCAACTATGCAGTAAAGTTCTTTGTATTGCAAAGTACTTTGTGAACTAATAAAGCTTCGTTCCAGCGCAGTCGCTAGGAAACCAAGCATAGTGCCCATCGGAAAGCTTTATGTCTAATCAAAAATGTCGAAAACTACAGGGCCCGTTGCCTAGCCAGGTGCATCTCACGAATCGTGTTTTGTGCGGTATATAGGGCGCCAGCCTTCTAAGTTGGAGACCGTGCGTTCGAATCGCACCGGGCCCGCCATTCATCTTCATCAAGGATTGAAATCGAGATTTCGGCTTAGCCAATCAGGAAGTTCTATCTCAAGTTGAACCTGAAGCTGCTGTTGGTCCTGGATATTTTCTAATCCCTTAACACGTGTAGCTCGTTTTGCACCGATTCCAGGGACTGCCTTCCACTGCGAGAGGGATGCATGTCGTATCTTGAAGGGGGAGGGAAGTACTGTAAGGGATCTTGGACCATGGTCAGTTACAAACACAGAACGCCTTCCAGTTTCCTCTGATGCTTTTGGCATGTGGCAGAGCAGGGGGTAGGTCCCTAGTTGACGAAGCAGATAATGGCCACCCTCATCAGATTCAATAAATGCATCATTCAGAATCGTACCATGTGGTGCGACCTGCTTTATCATCTCAATGTCAATCGTATCGCGTACTTCTTCGCGATGCCTGTAGAACTCATTTCGTCTTACTCTTCCACTCCGCTCTTTCACAACTCGGGTTCCCGGAAGTCCAATCACTTGTCTGATATTGATCCGCCGTACGAGAAGGCCTTCTCTGAGTAGACTCTGAAGAAAGGCCATATTATAGTCAAGCGTCTTTTTGCTCTCACCAGGAAGCCCATAGAGAAGATTGATTCCAGGGAGAAGATGTGGGAGTCCCCAAGAAGGACGTTCCCTTCCGACATCATTGAGAAGGCGAATGGCACTCAATATCTCGTCAACATCAGCCTTGAGATTGTTTCTACGAATTACTTCTGGGTCCACAGATTCTACTCCAAAGGCTGCAACATCTCCAGGAGTATGATACTTGATTATGGCCTTGGCAACAGCAATCGACTCTTTTGGGTGTCGTGCAATTGTCCCAGGATTGACATTATCAATGTGCAATACCGCAATATTTGGAGCCGCTCTGCGGATTGAAGAAAACAGTCGCTCAATGGCCTCGGGATTTGGTCTAGGAAACTCCTCCAACCCCATCTCAGTAGATCCATAGGTGAAAAGATCAGCCTGATGGCCAATCCTAAATGCACTTACACCAAGATTGTCAAGGGCTGCAATCTCTTCAGCTATTGCAGTTTGCGTTCTCTGTTGAGGCTCACCGTATGAAGGTTCGATACAGAAGGAACAGCCCCCAGTAATGAATCTTGGGCATCCGCGATAGGACTCAATCTCACAGATAATGTGACCGTCATGAAATCCAGCATGCTGAGTAACTATACGTGTTCCTCGGAGAATATATTGTTCGATTTCCTGAGAGCTTGAACGTACCGAACTAAGGTCAAAGGAGTCTAACGTACTTCCATTTTCAAGGACCTCACCTATGACTACCTCAGGGTCTCCTGACACTATGTAATCAAACGGCGGAGATAATACATCAGAACTGAGTGCAAGTCTTCCTCCCTCAATCCCACAACCAAATCTTGCCCATGGCCCGACCAACACTTTTGGTATATTGCCAAGAAGAGGCGATGAGAAGAGTTCCTTTGCTTCTCGTACAGAGATAGGAGTACCTCCAACGTATTTTCCAGGTACAATCATTCCAGCAATCAGGATAATGAAGTCAGTCTTTGCCCATAGTTGCTGAGCATTGCTGAAGCTAATTCGGATCTGATCGATTGTTTGATAGATTATCTCCGTGGATGGACTCTTAGTCCAGATTGCACCAGAGATGTATCGGGGGTATGTACTGACGTATGGCGGAACACCCAAGCATGTGGGCTCATCGACATACCCATCGACCAGAGTAACTCTGTTCACCTTCATACTTAGTCACCAATTCTTGAACTACGCCCAATCTTTGAAGTTATCATATCCTGATGAGGGTACGTCAACATATCCCTCACGCGATTCGTAGACTACACCTGTTCCATCCTGAACATATCCAACCTTCATTAAAGGAACATGGAGCGACTTCGCGATTTCATCTGCTTCATCATACTTGGACTCAGGGATAGTCAAGACAAGAAGAAACTCTTCACCTCCCTGCATGACAAACTTCATCTCGTTCATCATATGAAGTCGAGCAAACACTTCAACTCCCCTCGCAGCAGGTAGGTCATCTATGGCAAAACAGACTTTACTCTGGCTTGCAATGGTATGTAGTGTGATTCCAAGACCATCGCTACTGTCCATAGAGGCAGTCACTGCACCTTTCGCAGCAAGAGCTGGAACGATTTCTAGGTTGATGGCAGGCTTATAGACGGATAGAAGAGCATCCTTCTGAAGATCTGGTTCAGCCTCTTGTCCTCTCAACAAAATCTCGTATGCGACCGATGTAAGACCAAAGAGTCCGGTGACAGCGATAATATCTCCAGCTTGTGCCCCCCTGCGTGTAATGATTCGATCAGGTGGCGCTATACCCATAGCAACTCCTGTGAGGATAACATCAGTAGCCATCCCCATGTCCCCTCCGATGAATGGAATGCCAGCCTTGAGACCGTACTGGGAAAATCCGCGCACAAGTTCGCTAGCCTCTGTAGCATCATAGTCATCAGGTACGCATAAGGATAACATAGTGCACACTGGCTTTGCACCCTTTGCGGCCAAATCGCTTAGGGACATGACCGCAGTCTTACGACCGACCTGTGCGGCTGTCATTCCAGGAAGCCAATCGGTTCCTCGAACAAAGGTGTCGACATTGACCACCATGCTCTGGTCAGGGGATATAGGAAAGTCAGACGCATCATCATTAAAATCAAGTCTGGCACCCTTCACCATATTGACGTAATTGCTTATACTGGCGAGGAAGCCGCGTTCACCTAATTCACCGGTCTTCATGATAGTGCCTCAGTATCTTAACAACTGGGCTTCATGATAAAGTTTTATAGCAATCTGCAGAGGTCGCATTAACTGTGCCTCGGTGGCTTAGTGGTTATAGCGGTATATACCCACCTCTTCACACCCCCTATATTTCGTAGAGCTGATGCTCATCTCTCACTCTTCTTTATATTTTCTTGAAGAACGGCAAGACTTTTGTTATAGTTCATCATTTGATTATATCACAAAATGAGCTTAATCTTTGATTAAGCTCATTTTGTAGGAGATGAATTGATGGAATGACGGAAATTAAAAAACTTACAAAAATCGCACTTTTAGTGGATGCTGTTATTTTTCTCATATTTGGGACCATGCTTGTCTTTCTATATGATATGACATTGAATACTGAGGGTTGGACAAATCCATTTCATGTAAGAGCTTTTGGGGGTATTTTGTATGTCGCTGCCCTTTACGCATTTATAATGCTGCGCAAAACGGAATGGGAAGAGATCAAGTTGGCATATCTATTTTTGTTTAGCTTGTGTATACCGGTAATAATTGTTGAAGCTTCAATATTAGCAGTGCTTGGGTCAACATTTTTGGCTGCCACGGTATCTCAGATGATCTTCGATTTGATTATAATTTGTGCAAAGGTAGCTCTTGGCATTGTCGCTTATCTGAAGCAGTAAGAATGAACCAATGTTTCAAACGACCACATTTATGGATGGAGAGGTAATTATCCACCTCTTCATCTCTTCTTATTAGTGCGAAAACAGGAAAAATGGTAGAGAGAGAGGAAGACCCTCTCTCAATTTGTAACTTGGAACTACATCTGTTTCTCTTGCCT
>JAEOUM010000084.1 GCA_016839275.1 Candidatus Thorarchaeota archaeon | reverse complement strand
CTACGCATAATATCTGAGACTGCTGAACATGCTGTCGCCTTTAAGATCAACAGGCATCTCGTCTTACCTCTTGGAGTATATGATGGCATACCACGGTTGGTCGATAAGATTCATGCTGAAGGTCTCACAGCCATTATGGACTGCAAATTGAATGATATTGGCAACACTAACAAGGTAATCACCAAGTACTACTTTGATGCTGGATTCGATGCAATCATAGTCAATCCTTTTGTGGGGATGGAGGGTGGCCTTGACAGTGTGTTTGAGGCTGCAACCAATAGAAAACGTGGGATTATCACTCTCTGTTATATGTCACACCCTGGAGCCAAGGATGGCTATGGTCTCACTGTAGCTGCAGATGAGAAATCACGGAAACCAGAACCTCTGTATATTCGCTTTGCGCGACAATCACGCCTCTGGGACGTTGATGGTGTCATTGTTGGTGCCACACAACTTGAGAAGATCCCAGAGATAAAGGCAGTACTCGGCGATGAGATTCCCATCATGTGTCCCGGTGTTGGCGCTCAAGGTGGTAGTGCACGCGAGGCGCTTGATGCAGGTGCCAATTTCATCATTGCCGCGCGGTCTATCATAGAAGCACCCAATCCTGCAGCAGCTGCTGCTGCCCTCGCAGCAGAGACTCGATGAAAAGACGTGTGAATTTGGTTTAGGGCACTTGCACAGATTGGACGACCACTTCCGTACATCACAGTTCGGAATAGTGCGTCTTGTGGGTTGTTTCTTTAGAAACAATTAAAGGACTCCACACTAGCATCATGTACAGAAGTGTTCATGCTTCTTTGTCGCGTCGAGGTCAAATCTCTTGGTGAGTACCTATGGCAAATGAAAATAGCTATGGTTTTGCTACCTGGACTTCTTTTATTGAAGAATCACAGATTCGTGCTCTTCTGAAATACAATGTCAAATACTATTTTGCAGGCGGAAAGCCTGGCATTATTCCCACTGACATCTTTGCTGATATTCTGGCTGAGTTAAGTGTCAAGTATAAAGAAAATCCAAAGATGGCTCTTGATGACCTAAACTATGGCCCTACAGGAGGTCAGCCATGGTTTCTCAAGACATTGGCTAAGCGGTTATCCAAGGTTCGGAAGATACCAATCAATTGCGAAACCCAATGGGATTGTGTATCGATAACCAACGGGTCACAACAGGCGCTCTATGCCCTGCTGGATACAATGATTGATCCCGGTGATGTCATTATCACCCCCTCTCCTGCATATCTTGGATTTCTTGTACCTGCAGTAAAGTTAGGTGCGCGAGTGATTGTTGTACCTACTGACACTGATGGTATAATACCCGAATTTGTTGAACGAGCAATTCACCTCTCAAAGATAAAATTTGGCAAAAATCCTGACATGCTTTATGTTGTTCCTGATAGTGACAATCCAAAAGGAACAACACTCCCATGGGACCGCCGTCAAACGCTCTTCGACATCTGTGAAAATCACAACATATTACTTCTTGAAGACGCTGCATATGCTGAGATACAATTCAAGAAAAACCCGAAGCCTATCAAGACGCTTGACAAGGACAACTCACGTGTTGCCTATCTTGGCACGAGTAGCAAGGAAGCAGCAGTCTTGAGGGTTGGCTACTCTGTGTTGCCTGATAATGTCAAAGAACAGGTTCTCAAAGATAAGGGCTATCTTGACCTTTGCACAACTACACTAGTCCAACGTATCCTCGACATATACTACACTTACCACATTGATAATGCCATGAAGCGAGGTATTCCACTGTACAAAGAACGGTATGAAGCAATGGCTAAAGCCCTAGATGCGTCATTCCCTGCTGGAACCCGTACTGACCCGACTGGCGGCTTTTTCATCTGGTGGCAGAGTGATAATCCCGACTTCAACTCGAGTAAATTCATGGAGGAAGTTGCAATACCCAATGAATTACTCTATGTACCAGGAGGCCCATTCTATCCAATAACAGGGCATAAAATTTCAGAAGATGGCAACGACTTAGAGCCAAGCACTCCAGAGGGCAATACTATGCGCCTCGGATTTTCGTACGCTCCACCTGATGTCATCTCTGAGGGAATTGAGCGCCTTGGAAAACTGCTTACCAAAGAGATTGGCTAGATAGGCATTAGGACAACAGCTAGTATCACAGGCCTCATACGGAGAAATTCACAAACACAGTGGCTCCGTTCTTTAATGGGCCAACATATGCACGTTCATAGGGTCCAAACAGATCAGTAAAACCGGAATTTAGTGCCCATTCAATCCAGGCCCAAGAAGATTCCTGTCCAAGCTTTTCTTCAGCATACTGACCAAAAGCCCAACTGAGATATCTTTCTAGGTCCATTTTTAGGTTGAGAAGGGCTGTCACTTTCTCTCCTGAAGCTTCAGTGATGTCCGATTCAATTCCTTTTAGCTTATCGTTGAGTTGTGAGTGAGAATCCATGATTAGATTCTCTAGGTTCCCTAGCTCATCATTCATCTCATTAAATTGGTCCTTCTTTCTGAATTTTGATATCTTTCCCATAACACTGAACAACTCTCTTCGGTGAAGAACCGGAAGCTCATTCTGCTCTAGAGACTTTGCCAATTGCTCATTCCAAGGCGTATTGAAGTAGACTCTGGGATACTTGACAAATATTGGGAAAGGAATCGACATTGCTCTCGCGCTAGGTATCACCTGTGCATAATATGCCGTTTCCCCAGGTCCCCCAACATGAACGACTGTGGGTATTATTGAGTTGATAACAATCTGTCGCGAGTCTACTCGGAGTGATAGGTTCCGAGCAAAATCTCCAAGATAGGGGGTATCTGCGGAAGTCTCAATCTCGATCGTCTCAGAACATGAAGGACATTTTCCCGTCAGAATGACCGTTGCCCCTTGATTCTCATAATGAAGTTCAGTCCTTGCTTTGTTACAGCTAACTTCGGGGCATTCATAGAAGAATGGCACATAGTCTGCAGTCCTAGTACCAATACCTGGGTTATATCCACTCTCATGAATCAGTGTGGTAGTTTCATTGAATGCTGATAGAGCCTTTTCACGATTCTCACGAGCTAGAAGAAACTCCACTCCTTCTACAAGAAGGTCTCTGAGCTCATCAGAAGATGCTGTGACAAGAGGTAATCCTAGGCGCCCTTCAATATTGAAGAGCCTTCCTAGTACTCTTGTTGCCCATCCTCCAAGAGTTTTTGAGTTGATGAAACTCCATCGCAGAACTGATAGAGCCTGCTCCAATCGTTCATCAAAGATAGTCCTTGTGGCTCCTTCAAGGACTTTAAACATCGGTCTGTACGTGTTTCGAATTTCATCCTCAACTTGATTATACCAGTCCTTTGAAGGAAGTGGTAGTACACTCACCGGCGAGTTCTCATATCCCTCTGGGACAGGTATACTCACAAGTGTGCCTCCTGAGCCCATCACTGGCAAGCGGATATGTGTAAGCTCTGGTTGTACAACATCATAGTCAGCGATGCAGAAAAATGTGCCAAGACTGAGTCCTTTCTCGGAACACAGGTTCGAAACTCGTTTTGCTGTTATTGCTTTATTCAAAACATATGCGGGACCACCAAGAACAACGGTTTGATGGGCTGACTCTACTGCGCCATTCCTCAGGGTTCTAATATTTGACTCCACTTCTGGTGTAAGGCATTCAAAATCGCGATTTAACTTGATGAGGGCTCTCTCGAGAAGATTCATTCGTTCATCAATATGCCAGAGTGTGTTTTGATAGTGTTCTAAGATATTTGGCACTTGGTTGACAATTGAATCCAGTGTAATAGGCGGAGAATTATAGAGGGTCTGTGCAAGTTCCGTGTTAGTCCCTCTCCAAATAAAATCAAGATACACATTATAGACACTAGGATCCAATCTTCAAAGCCTCCTCAATGTTCAATAATCTCAGAGAAAACCTTCTCGTACATTGGAACTATCTTTTTGGCATCGAAATCAGCTACTCGCTGCCGACCTGCCTTTCCAAGTTTCTTTCTCTCATCATCATTACGAAGAAGGTAAAGAATTGCTTCAGTGAATTCTTCCTTTTCAAATCCCTTCGTAACAAATCCATCCTTGTCTGCACGAACAAGCTCTGGAATCCCCCCTGCAGGAGTGGTGATAACAGGAAGACCGCAGGACATTGCTTCTAGGAGAGTGAGTGGCATCCCTTCTAAGGTTGAATTGAGTACGAATGCATCTGCAGAACACATGATTTCCTGCATGTTACTCTTTACACCTAAGAGATGAATATTATTACAGAGTTTGAGATCCTCTATCCGTCGTTCTACCTCAATTCGTGTAGGTCCATCTCCTGCAATCACAAGCCTTGCATTCGGGAACTGATCCACAACTGTGCGCATTATCTCAACAAGTTCGACAACACGTTTTACTTTTCGAAAATTGGATGCATGCAGTAGTATCTTGTCATCAGGACCTAATTCGAAGGCATCTTCCTCTCTTCGTACAGAAACGCATCCACTCTCAACAACAAGCCTGATGCCTGAAACCCCTGCGAACTTCTCCGTATCAATGAAGTTTGGAATGACATGAATGTCTCTCTTGATTCCGAGATCTTTGTGAGCTGTATCTGCGAGAAATTGTGAAACTGCAGTCACTGCGTCTGCTCTCTCTACCGTGTGCTGGACTACAGGTTTGTACGCCGGGTCCTGACCGAGGGTATGAACATCTGAGCCATGAAGTGTAACAACATAAGGTATGCCGATTATCTCACGCGCCATATATGCTGCCATTGCATGAGGAATTGCGTAATGTGAGTGAATCAGATCCAGCTCGGCAGTCTTTGCCACTTTAATGATCTTTGACGTGAGAGCCATAGTATATGGTGGTCCTACTGCATTGAAAAGCGGATAATCAAAACTATCCACAAGGTCAACATAGACGCCTCTTGTCTGCTGCCACATTAATGAGAAGGGTCTTTGATAAGTGATGAAGTGTATCATGTGTCCATTTTCAGCTAGGTGTTGACCAAGCCGAGTGGCGACATAACCACTGCCACCAACTGAAGGGTAGAGATTCACACCAATTCTCATAGCGATACCGTCTTCCTGAGTTAGTCTTGTTCCCCTTTAAGGCACTTGGTCTGAGAAATCAACCATGCCAAACCTTGATTAGATATTGAAAGAACAGAAACTTATGAGCTCCATCCTAGTCGTAGTGGCACACCCAGATGATGAAAGTCTTGGAGCTGGTGGCACGATACGAAAACATGCAGATCTTGGGATTCCTGTTGATGTACACTGTATGACAGGAAATGAAGCTAGGAACTCCGAATTGAAAGCTGCTTGCTCCCATCTTGGAGTAAGAAACCTCTTCCAGAGTGATCGAGATGACTTTGCCATTGATATGAGCCTAAGAAATGAGGTCATTGGAGCCATTCTCAAGTCACGTCCGAAGATAGTAATAACCCATTTCTTAGGAGATTACAATGTGAATCATCAGCAGTGTGCACAGATAGTCTTCGATGCTGTTGAATGGGCATCACACATCACCCTCTTTGAAAATGCCCACAGAGTTGAACGTATCTATAATATGGAGGTCAATACAATGATCTCACGACCACATGTGTTTGTTGATGTTTCTAAGACATACAAGTATGCTATAGGTGCTATAAAGGAACATAAGTCACAGCTTCAGAAGACTGATTTCTTCTATGAGAAGCTATATGATGCAAGAACTAGACTTCGGGGAGCACAGTCAAAATGTGAACGAGCTGAAGCTTTCTCAATAACTCTTCCTGAACATGCTGGACCTTTCTATAAGGAAAATAGTGTTGAGAGTCTCTTATGATAGACGGGCTATTCGGCTTTTCTTCTTCTTGCAGCAAGTAGTTGCTTGAGCTCGCCCATCATACTCATACCTCCTCCTGGTGCAGGCGGGGGAGCTGTTGGAGCCTTTGCCATTGTAGGAATTGGTTCTCCTCCAGCTGCTGCTGAAGGACCTGCTGAAACCGTAGCACCACCAGAGATACGACTTGATAATGAATCAAGTCTAGAGTCCAAGGCACTGACCTGTGACTGGAGCTGTGCTGTTGTTGCTTGTAGATCGCTGATAGCCTCAGTGAGCTTTGTGGTAATGATACTCACAACTTCGCCAAGCTGGCGAATCTTCTCCGTGTTTGGATCCTGAAGTGCCCACTCGAACTCTTCCATTACTGCATCTTCAAGTTCCTTCTTTTCTTTGCTCATCGGTATAGCTCCATCAAGTATCTGAAATTGTCGCGAGATTCGCTATAAACCTTGTCCGCACTATTGATTTGATAGATATCAGGTTGAATCAATTGTCTTCTCAACTATCTGTTTTGAGGTATTGAGCACTCGCTCCACTGAGGTCTGTGTTGGTCCTTCGCATGTGATTCTAATCACAGGTTCTGTTCCTGATGGTCTCACAAGAATCCAGCCCTCCTTTAACGTGACACCAAGACCATCGACAGTGAGGGTTTGGATGACATTCTCTAGACCTTCGGGGATCGCCTTTGCAAGCTTCTGCATTACAAGTTCTTTCTTTTCATTTGGACATTTCAATTTGGCTTTCATCAGAGGATAGACTGGAATATCTCCAATCAGGTCTCCGAAGCTCCGTCCTGTCCTTGCCATCTTCTCAAGAATCCTGCATGTTGCGAGAAATGGTTCTGGAGCCAGTTGGAACTCAGGAAGGATGAATACTCCGCACGCTTCGCCACCCATGACTGCATCTGTTTCTTTCACTTTGATTGCGACTTGAATATCACCCACAGGCGTTCGAATAGTCTTTCCACCTCTCTTCTGGACACTCTCATCAAGTACAAGTGAGCTGTCTACTGTAGTCACAAGAGTTCCTTGTTTTCTGGTCAAGAGATAGTCTTCAGCAAGAAGAGCGATTGTTCTGTCTCCATTGACAACTTCTCCCTTCTCAGTCACGAACACAACTCTGTCAGAGTCTCCATCGTGAGCAATACCTAGGTCCGCTCCAGTATCCTTCACCATCTGAATGAGGTCACCTAATGAGCTCTTTTCCGGTTCGGATCTTCTTCCTGGAAAATGCCCATCCAGCTGACCATTTATTGTCACGACCTTTTCCGTAAGTTTCTGCATGAGATAAGGCGTTAAGACACAGGCTGCACCATTTCCCGGATCGACAACCACTTTATAGGATTTTGATCTTATTAGGTCCACATCACATTTTGCTAGGATTGCTTGAATATGCTCATCAGCAGCTGTTTCTAATGTGAGTTCATTACCTAGCTTGTCCCAAGGGGCAACCTTGAATTTCCTAGATACATAGATCTCTTCAAGTTGCCGCTCCTCCTCTGATGTAAATCCCATACTTGTCTTTGACCAGAACTTGACCCCAGTGTACTCCGGAGGATTGTGAGACGCTGTCACCATCACTCCTGCGTCAAATTTTCTATTCATGGTGGCGAATGCTAATGTGGGTGTTGGAATTATACCAGCTCGAACAACACTGACACCTGTCGAAAGAAGGCCTGCAGAGAGCGTATCTGCAACCATCAATCCAGTGGTGCGTGCATCTCTTGCAACAAGAACTGCTCCTTTTCCTAATAGAGTTCCAAGGGCTTTTCCTAGGTTGAGTGCCATTTCAAGATCGAATTCACTACCATATATCTTGCGTACTCCAGTTGTTCCGAAGAGTTTGTCAGCCATGGGACTCACTATTGTTCTCACTGTAAACTCTAGAGAAAAAGATAACTGAATACTTCAAAATATGAAAAAGTGCATTTTTATGCATTCGCCCTAGCTTTATTCTCATGCCTTACTTTCACCACAAAGGCGCACAGATCCATTATGCTGATGTAGGTAGTCTTGCAATAGAGCCGCAGAAACCACCTCTCCTTCTTATTCATGGTGCAGGATCTTCACACATCTCGTGGGCTCTGCAACTAAGAGAGCTCTCATCTATGAATCGAATGATTGCAATTGACCTCTCTGGACATGGTAAGTCAGATGATGTGGAGGGAAACGCATCCTTAGATGAAACTTACTCCTTGGAAGTAGCTGCCTTAGTTGAGCATCTGGAATTGAATGACTTCATTCTGGTTGGACATTCTATGGGTGGCGGTATCGCAATGTCCTATTGCCTTAACTCCTCTCTCCCCCCTCCAAAGGCTCTAGTTCTCGTTGATACTTCTCCAGTTCTTGAACTCTCTAAGTTAGCCCTAGGGTTAGTCAAAGAGGCTATTGAAGACCGATTATTCCTATTCAAGAGTCAGTTCTTTGAGGACTACACTGACACGTACAAAGTCAAGGAGCTTGAAGACCGTATTCGGAAAGCAAATCCTGGTGTTCTTCAGCGCGACCTCGCAGCTTGTGACAAGTTCAATATCGCTGATAGAGTTCATAATATCCAAGAGCCCACACTAGTTCTTGTGGGAGAACATGATGATATCATAAATCCCAAAGTCGCTGAGAATCTCCGGAATAACCTTCCCAATGCTGATCTTGCCATCGTACGTGGCGCCCATCATGCACCTATGATTGAACAACCCAATGAGTTCAACAGGCTATTACTTAATTATATCGCCTCAATCGAGGAAAAGGACGATGCATAGAGTAGAACTTCTGCTGTGACGCCCTCTGATAATGTGAATGGCCAGGGTAGCAAAGTATATATAATAATTAACTATTGTTAATATTAGAATTTTGAACCACTTTTTTGGTGATAATTATGAAAAACATAGTAGAAACAGCCATAGCCGCAGGCAGCTTCAAGACTCTTGTCGCAGCCGTTGAGGCAGCAGGTCTTGTTGACACACTCTCAAGCAAGGGCCCAGTCACGGTCTTCGCACCGACTGACGAGGCATTTGCTAAGCTCCCAAAGGGAACCGTAGAGTCTCTCTTGAAAGACAAAGCGAAGCTCACTTCAATCCTGACCTATCATGTAGTGTCAGGTAAGGTCATGTCAAAGGACGTCATGAACTTGAAAAAGGCCAAGACAGTCCAGGGACAGGACATCATGATTGACACAAAGTCTGGAGTCAAGGTCAACAACGCAAATGTTGTGAAGACCGATATCGAGACCAGCAATGGTGTCATTCACGTCATTGATACTGTGATCCTACCAGCGTAGGTCTACAGATCATTTACTTAGCCAGGGCCGCTTGGCCCTGTGTCTTTTTTCTATTTCTTATGTTCTCTAGTTTCTATCATCGCCTAAACGAGATGGACTATCATCATTGCAAAGGTACAAACAGTGCCTTTTGGTGAGCAAAATCAGCTAGAGCTGTCTTCTCTCAAAGATGATTATAGAAACTGCAAGAATGACCGGAGCAACTACTATGCATATTAATAGCGCGAACAACTCCGGGTTAATCCATTCTGGTAACAGTGTAGGTATTAGAGTAATAATTGCTGATAGCTGACCCCCTGCATATATTCCTCCTATGGCGGCAAGTGAGAGCGATCTAAATGTTATTCCTATGAGGACACCCAGGGCGCAAGCTATCGAGATACCTGCAATCCCAAGCGAGAGCGCGTTCAACGTGTCTTGAAGCACTACATCTGAAGATACGCCTATTGTCCAGTAGTCAAGAAGGTATCCCGCTAGAAAAGCAAGTGCTGCTGCGATGAGAACACAAGTCAAAACTGCAAGAAACTTCGCTAGCAATAGACTTGACTTCCTCACGGGTCTAATCAGAAATAGGTCATAGACATGGTTGTTCATATCCGAGCATATGGAAGTTGAAAGTGTCACACAGGCGATGATACCGCCCATACTTGATACAAGTAGTCCTGCAATGAATAGAAATGGAACCCCTTCTGCATTGGGTTGTAGTGCATGCAGAATCACAGTCATGACAGGGAGACCTATCCAAAGAGCGACCATTGCTTTTGACTTATAGAATCCGCTCATTTCATCCAAAAGTAATATGTTGAAATTCATTGTTAGAAACCTCCTACATACTTCAGGTATACTTCTTCTAGACTCGGTCTAACTAGATTGAAACTACGCAACTTACACCCCTCGGATATCAGCTTTTCCAGTATGTTTGGGATAACCCTGTCAATATCCACCTCGGGTTTCAAGTGTAACAATATTCTGTTGAAAGAGAGTTCCTCCGCGCTCTCAATAGTCGGTAGCTCAGCAAAATTCTTGCATATGGGTGAGTCCTCAGCTACAACTATCTCAATATCGTTTCCCAATTGAAAGTGACTTTGGATCTGATCTGGAGTTCCAACGACGAGTAATTGACCATTATTTAGAATGCCTACCTGAGTGGCAATGTCTTGCACATCACTCAGTATATGAGACGAGAACAGCACAGTCACGCCCTTCTGGCAAAGATTTCGAATGATCAATCGAACCTGATGTCTACTAGCTGGATCTAAGCCTGACATTGGCTCATCAAGTACCAGCAATTCGGGCTGGTGAAGCAAGCATTGTGCAAGATGCAGCTTCTGTTTCATTCCTCCAGAGAGATGTGCAATTTTTCGATTTTCAACATCAGGAAGACCAACGGTTTCAAGAACTTCATTAACACGCGTGTCCATTTCTGAGTGGGAGAGTCCAGATAGACGACCGAACGTTATCAACATCTGCCTTACAGTTCGCCACTCTTGAAATCCCACTTCTTGAGGTAGATACCCAAGCATCCTATGAATGTTCAATCGTTCGTTTGAAACATTCTGTCCATCCACAAGGACCTCGCCGTCAAAGTCCTGTATAAGCCCTACAAGTATCTTTATTGTAGTAGTCTTTCCGGCACCGTTGGGCCCTATGTAGCCAAAGACTGATCCTTGCGGAATTTCAAATGATACATTTTCGAGCGCTTGAGTACTGCCAAATGCTTTTGATACACTGTTGAAAACAACAGCAGGCTGCGACAGAGTAAACACCCCCAGCTCCATTTAGGTGTGTGACTTTATTACTTTTTCAATTCGCCCCTGTTCATGGACCTCACCCGTTCTTTGCAATCACCATGATTATGACGTGAAGCAAGCGCAAGTACTGATTCCTCCTCCCTTGTCATATCTAAGCCTTGTCGCGCTACATATCGCGAAACCTTATGTTTCTATAAATTAATATCGATAATACTGATAGTCATATCCAACGGAAAGATGGGCGATTGGGTGAGAGAATATTGTCTGCATCAAAATACAACAATTCTTTTCGTTTTCTTCAAACACCAGGAGAGGCAACACTCCTTCTTCTATTCGTAATTCTTTTTCTTCCATCATCCTTCATGATTCGTCACCCTGAAAATCGGGTAGGTTTTAATCTATCCACCTTGATGTGGCAAGTACTCTTCTTTCGTGAAGGATATATTGAACTCAGGCTTACTCCTTTGGCTATAGCTGCGCTTCAGTACATATTTCTCAAGTATCTACTCGTGTTTCAAATTTATAGATACGGGAAAGGACTGACTACGAGAAGAAGAATCTATATTCTCGCAATCATGAGTGAGCTGCAATGGCCACTTATGTGGGAGTTACTCCTTGTTCTTGAGGGTGTAAATATCTTGAATTATCCTGCATTCTTGATTCCTATTCCTCTCGCACTACTTGTCTGTGTTGCCATAATGAAACCCCCTCCAAAACGCGAATCTGAACAGATGTGGCTAGAAACAGATGCTAAGTCGTGATGGATTTGATTGAAACTCGTTGTGGCAGAAAACAAGCTTGTCCTACCCTCATTGTCGTGTCACATATTTAGGCCTTGTCGCGCGACATATCGCGAAACCTTATTAGTGCCATCAGTTATTTACGCTCCGACTGCGCAGGCACTCTTTAGGCCTACAGACAGCATGGGGATCTTCATGAATACACACAAAGACTCTTCATATGTCATTATCGTAGTCACGTATGATATCCCTAGTCATCTTTACAGCTGGAGGACTGTCTCATGAGTAGTGCGTATGACTACCTGTTCAAGGTCGTTGTCCTCGGAGAAGGCGCGGTGGGCAAGACTGCCATCGTTACCCGTTTCTCCCATGGATTCTTCAGGACGGACTATAAGACGACCATCGGCTCACAGTTCGCTGTAAAGAATGTCGACATTATCAAGTCTGAGCAAGAGAAGGTCACGGTGAAGCTGCAGATTTGGGATGTCGCAGGCCAGTCGCGGTTCCAGATTTTGAGACCGATGTATTATCGTGGCTCGAGCGGTGGACTGCTGGTCTATGACGTGACACGGCGAAGGACCTTCATCGTGCTGGAGGAGTGGCTTGAGGAGCTCCATAAAGCACTAGGGAAGACCATCCCATTGATTCTGGTTGCCAACAAGACGGATCTGCCTGACCGTGTGGTTGAACCATCAGAGGGTCGCGAGTTCGCAGATAATCATAATATGCCCTATATTGAGAGCAGTGCAAAGACTGGCGAGGGTATCATTGATATTTTCGAAGAACTTGCTGAGGTCCTTGTGTCAAACCGCGAGCAGAAGCAATTATAGCATCCATATCCTCCCATCGATTCATTCATTGAATGCACAAGAGCTAATTCATATCAGTGAGAATGCGTGATGTGATGTACGACCATGACCGACCCTGATGACTATTATCCAGTGAATACGATTCCAGCTCTTGCCTGGGCTTTAGACCTATACTTCAAGGCTGGGGGCGCGTTCAAGGAGGGCGGTGTTGTTGAACTTGTGTTTCCCGCTGGTGCCCATAAGGAAGTGATGCGGAAGAAGGGGGAGCATGAGATAATTCTTTGGATGTCGAAGAAGAAGCTCTACCTCCGGGCTCGCTGCAACTATGACAAGGCATGCAGCTTCAACTCTGACCGAATAGACGGGAGTGATAGAGAGGCACTGAAATCACTGCCATGGGACGAAACAAACGATCGCTCCTTCTTCATTGCTATGAGAAAGTGGCTGATTCGGCTGAAGTTCGACTTTGTCACGCTCATTCGCGCTCTGAATACTATATGCGATAGACGTGTGGAGTTGCCTCTAACATCTAAGTGGGGGCGTACGTTCAAGAAATTTGATGAGTATCGCCGACACAAGTGGCCTGAGGATGCCACGACAGACAACAGGGAGAAGTTCCTTGAGGAGGTTCTCGTTCGTGTCTCCTTCTGGATACAGACTGCCGCTCAGGTCAAGGCTTTGAAATACTAATCAAAACTGCTTTAGCACTCGGTTGTGTGTCTTAGTTAGCAGGGGTTACACGCTCGTGATGTATCTTGGCGTTCTTGTCAATCCAATAGCAGGTATGGGTGGTCGCGTAGGTCTCAAGGGTACAGATGGAGTTGTGGAAGAGGCCATACGACGAGGAGCAATCCCTGTCGCACCAGGTCGTGCGATTGAATTTCTCCAAGCACTCACTCCGCTAATTCAAGGGAATCCACGAATGAATCTGGTTGTTTGCCCGCAACAGATGGGGGCAGATGTGGCTCAAGAGGTTGGGCTAGAGCATACTGTGGTAGACATTGAAATAAGTGATATGACAAGTTCTAAGGATACTCATCAGTGCATCCGTGCCCTCTATGAGGCAGGAGTCCGACTCGTTGTCTTTGTGGGCGGGGATGGGACAGCTCGAGATATCCTTGACGTCATTACAAAAGAAGGATTCAATGACTTACTAGTTCTCGGAGTTCCCTCTGGTGTGAAGATGTACAGTGGTATCTTTGTGGTCAATCCTGCTGATGCGGCGGAGGTGGTCCGCCTGGGTCTTGAAGACGGAGCTGGAACTGCAGAGTATGAGATCATGGATGCTGATGAGAAAGCCTATCGTGAAGACCGGTTCGTCATCCGACTCTATGGCTACATGAAGGGACCTGCAGTTCCAGCTCGATTCCAGGGGGCTAAACAGGCCAGTCCCGAGACAATAGATGAACATGAAGCACAAGAGGCTATCGCAAGATATGTTGTCGAAAAGATGATTCCTGATGGGACATACATCTTGGGACCCGGTACAACTGTGAAGTCAGTTACCGATTTGTTGGAAGTGAAGAAGACAACCCTTGGAGTGGACATCTATCATAGGGGTTCTATCTACAATGATGTCAATGAGACTCAAATCCTCCAGCTAGTCGATGACTTCAGCAAGACGTGGATTATTGTATCTCCTATTGGGCATCAGGGGATGCTATTTGGTCGTGGTAATCAGCAGATTAGTCCCGGCATTATCGAACGTGTTGGAAAAGACCATATCTTTGTCATCTGCACACTCTCAAAACTAAAGGGAATTGATGGTGAGACGCTCAAGGTGGATACCGGTGACACTTTAGTCGACGAATTACTGAGAGGGTACATCCGAGTGATTACAGATTATAATGAGGTTCGATTGATTCCTGTGGAATGAGGTGTCGAGCACATGATTGTCTTACTTACTGATTTTGGTGAGTCTGAGTACGTGGGTGTGATGAAGGGTGTCGTTCTAAGTATTGATCCTAGTGCACGCATTGTCGATCTTACCCACTCCATCTCTCCTCAGTCTGTACGTGAGGCTGCCTGGGTTCTGCTCAAGTCCTATCTGTACTTTCCTAAAAACACAATCTTCGTGTGCGTTGTCGATCCTGGCGTAGGAACTGATAGAGATGCAGTCCTGGTGACTACACCAGACTATGTCTTCATTGGTCCAGATAATGGTCTATTCTCTGAAGTGACCAGAATCACCGGAATAGAACACATCTACAATATCAAGACGGAATCTACGGTTTCGCACACATTTCATGGCCGAGATGTGTTTGCCGTGGCTGCCGCTCGATATCACTCAGGCGTTGCTGCGAGAGAGATTGGTGCTCTGAAAAACGCACTTAGCGAATCTCTATTCTTTTACCTTGAGGAAAGAACAGGTGAAATCGTTCGTATTGATAGATTTGGAAATATCATAACAAACATACCTCCTGAGAGTTCTGATTCTCTTAATGTACGATGTGGGACAACCCAGTTAGAGCTTCAACTTGTAGGAACCTATGCTCAGGGACCATCTGATGGGCTCTTTCTTGTGGTTGGTAGTTATGGAACTCTCGAGATTGCCTCCCAGAATAAACGTGCAATCGATCACTTCTCGGTGAGAATTGGTGAGAGGATTACAATCGAAAAATAATTGCATCACTCATGTGATGAATCAAAATATGGGCAATCAGTTTCTTCACAATCACGGTTCCGTTCGGAGTATTTGCAGGAATGGATTTGGGGAGCTGGTCCAAGGTCGATATCATAGTCTTCTTTGAGAAGATTGATGGCAGCAGAGAGCCCATAGTAAGATGCACGTTTGCAGCATCTCGTAAGACCATCCTGAGAGAGATATAGAGCATTTGTTGTGGCAGAATGCGCAATCTTGCGTTCTGGTCCACGTGTTGGAGTGGATCCTACAAATAATGCCACTGCGACGCCTGCTCCAACACAGGCTCCACATGTACCTGCGTAACCACAGAACCCACCAGGAATTCTAGCTCCTCGTTTAATTCCCTCTAGAATAGTTTCAGTCGTAATTGCCGAACCATCTACCTTAGGAATCCCTCGATTCTTCATAGCGATTAGTATGGCGGCGGGAACGAGGCTATGATGTTCTGGTCCATGGAACTTGAAACTTGGATGTGTAAGCGCTTTGTGTACGACAGTTATTGGGTCAGTGCTCTTGTCATGAGCTGCTAATCGTTCAAGGAACGCGATTGCATCTTTGGAGTGGCAGCTATCACAGATGAAATGTCCCTCCGGACAGAAGATTGGCGAGACCTCATGAGCGCCGCAATAATAGCAAGTATGCTCATGGGCAATCGTGTCATAAACCAACTGAGTTCCACAAATCATACATGCCATATCTTGTGCTTTAGGTTTCTGAGCCAAGAGCGTACCATCTCCAGACACTTTGTACTTTTGAGATGCTGAGAAAAAGCTATTGATACCTCCCAAGTGATTTTCTTTGTTTGTTTGAACATCCATCATACCTAAATATCTGGAATGTCTTCTGGTATGCCATGGCGCGTGTGACTGTCTTGGGTGGATGTGGTGTCGTAGGCACTGTTGCAGTCAAGACTCTTATTTCAGCTGGAGATTTCTCTGAGATCATTATTGGCGATATTGACCTTGAGAAGGCGAATGAATGTGTATCCCAGATAGGCGATGAATGCCTTTCCTCCTTCAGGGTTGATGCGAGTGATCCTGCAGCTATCAAACAAGCAATCAAAGGATCGGATGTTGTTCTCAACTGCTGCGGTCCTTTCTATCGACTAGGTCCCGTCGTTTTGAAGGCTGTTATCGAGTCAAAAATCAATTATGTTGACGTTTGCGACGATTACGATGCGACTAAGAAGCTGCTTGATATGAATGGAGCAGCAAAGAAGGCGGGTATCTCAGCTCTCACTGGTATGGGGAGTTCCCCAGGAGTCGCTAATTTACTCGTAAAATTCTGCTCAGATCTCATGCTGGATGAGGTTGATTCAATAGACATTCTACATGCCCACGGTGGTGAGCCAACTGAGGGAGCAGCTGTGGTAGCTCACAGAATCCACAGTATGACCTCCCCGATACCCATGTATCTGAATGGAAAATTCACTACTGTTGATTATTTTGGAGAGAGTGGTAAAGCCCTTGAGGAAGATGTGACCTTCCACTACTTGGGAACCTACAGATGCTATCCTTATCCACATCCTGAGACGATAACATTACCAAACTACATCAAGTGCAAGAGAGTAACCAACCTTGGTTGTGTCATCCCACCTCAATATTATCGGATGATACAGGAAATTGCGCGACTTGGTATTGTGAGTGAAACGCCTCTCGCGGTTGGGAATCAGATGGTTGTCCCACGGGATTTCTCAATTGCATTCATCATTCAACAACGAGAGCGGATTCTAAAGGAAGCGAAATTCGGAGAGCAACGCGGATGCCTCAAAATAACAATCAAGGGCATCGAAGATGGAGAGCCAAAGCAATACGATTTCTCCATGGCTTCTATCGGTCAATCAATGGGAGAGGGAACAGGGATCCCCGCCGCTCTTGGTGCAATTCTTATGCAGAGAGGGAAAATCACTGAAAAAGGGGTACTTCCTCCTGAAGCCTGTGTTAAGCCTCTTGACTTCCTAGGCCTGATGCAGGAACATCTGAAGCTGGATAAGATGACTGGTGGTGAGTCGCCACTAATCATTGAATCCATAGATAAGAATGGCAAAATAGAGCGACTTCAGATGTAAACAGCCAGAGCCGCTGTATATATGGTCGTTTGACCATTTAGTATAACGGGTTAGGAAATGACTGCAGAGCGTATTAAGAAGTACATTTTGGCTGTGGACCACGGAACATCGGCAATGAAAGTAGCCCTTGCAGATACCTGTGGGGAAATCCTTGCTTTTGAGTTCGAAGATACACCCCTCTATCTCTCTCCTGATGGGGGAGCTGAACAGGATCCGGACGAATGGTGGGATAGCTTTGTCAAGGCTACAAGACGGCTACTAACAAATCATCCTGTACCAAAGGAAGATATTGTAGGAATCTGTGTGTCCAGTCAATGGTCTGGAACTGTCGCTGTCGACTCAGAGGGGCGTCATCTGATGAATGCTATCATTTGGATGGACTCCCGCGGAGAACCATACATTCGGCAGAAGAATCAAGGCATCATCAATGTTTCAGGTTATGGTATTTTGAATATTGCTAGATGGCTACGTTCAACAGGTGGTCTTCCTGCAAAGAGCGGTAAGGATTCGATTGCTCATATTCTCTATCTCAAGAACGAACGACCCGAGATCTATGAGGCCACATACAAGTTCTTAGAGCCCAAAGATTACATGAATCTCAGGCTCACTGGTGAGTTTGCAGCCTCATATGATTCCATCATGCTTCACTGGGTCACTGATATTCGCGACATCCACAATGTCAAGTACAACAATGGGCTCATCAAAAAGATGGGTATTGACAGAGATAAACTCCCAGAACTCATGAGAGCGATTGATATCTTAGGCGTGGTAAAGCTTGAAGTTGCGCAGGAGCTTGGGATTAGTGATGATACTAAAGTAGTAGTGGGTTCTCCAGACCTTCAATCTGCAGTCATAGGATCTGGGGCAGTGCAGGACTACGAAGGACACATCTACATAGGAACAAGTAGCTGGATTACATGTCACGTGCCTTTCAAGAAAACCGATATCTCGCACAATATGGCATCAGTCCCCTCCTCAATTCCTGGCAAGTATTTTGTAGCTAATGAGCAGGAAACTGCTGGCGCATGCCTCAAATTTCTCCGTGATAATGTATTCTTTGGAGACGACACCAACCGCTTCAATAATCCTGAAGTATACCAGGAGTTCGATAGGATCGTAGAGCAGGTTCCTGCGGGTAGTAATGGGCTCATTTTTACTCCCTGGTTGTATGGTGAGCGCACTCCTGTCGAGGACCATACAATACGGGGCGGTCTCCATAATATCTCCCTCCCAGTGAAACGAGAGGACATCATTCGTGCAGTGTTCGAGGGAGTTGCCTACAATTCCAAGTGGCTATTCGATTTGGTTGAGAGATTCATTAAACGAAAGATGGACCCTGTAAACATGATTGGTGGTGGAGCGCAATCAGATGTCTGGTGTCAAATCTATGCTGATGTGCTGAATCGAACTGTCAGACAGGTGAAAGACCCCATCATGGCAAATGCTCGTGGAGCTGCATTCATTGCAGCAGCAGGACTAGGTTATTGCAAATTCGAGGAAATTCCTGAACTTGTTCAATATTCGAATATCTTTCACCCTAATCCTGACAACCATGAGCTCTATCGAAAGCTCTACGATGAATTCATCACACTCTACAAGAAGAACAAAGCAATGTATCGTCGCTTGAACAAATAGAGGAACATGCCTTGGCTAAGGACCGTTTCAGTTTCGATAGTGTGGAAAAAGAAGTTCGGAAGAAGACCTTTGGTATTCTGTCAACAATTGATTCAAAGGGTCGACCACACTCTACAGGAATTATATTTGGTGTTTCATCTCCTACATCGCCTTTCGCATTGTACATCCTTGTTGGTGAGAACTATGCAAAGGTGAGGAATATCAAGAGAAATCCAGCTGTATCCTTAGTTGTGACGTTTCCCCATTACTATGTTCGATTCGCTCCAGCCAGCTATATTATGTTCCGAGGAACAGCAGAGATTGTGCCCTTTACTGATTCAGATGCAAGATGGGCTATGAACCAGAAGAGAATCCAAAAGATGAATCTGGAGACTGATCCTGAACAGGCAGGCACAAACGTTGTATTCATCAAAATTACTCCCGAACCTACGGTATTCTGTTTTGGCCTTGGATTCGGATTAATGGAGATGCGTGGAGACCATGTGAATGTTGGATACAAGGTGACCATCCCGAAAGACAGGTTGTAAAACAACACCGCCCAAAAAATCAGGCACCTTCAATCGATGTAAGGGTCCGTCAAGTTCAGGTTTAGTAATCAATGTCGCGTTCATCCCCTAACCCATAAGAATTAATTCCACAAATCATCAGCTTCCTCTACTCTGCAGGAGGAATCCCATAGTGCAGCAGGAAGATCTCTTTACATTATTTGTAATTTTCATTGAAAGTTTCCTACCAGTTGGTTTGAAGGAGTATGCTGGACTCATCGCCTCGATACCTGTCTTCGTGCTGATCTACATATTCTACCTTATTGTGATTCGTTCTATTAAACTGACATTTAGGAGAGTTGGTATGCCCCGAGAGGCTTCGAGTGGGATTATCTTTGGTGTGCGGCTCTTCTTCTTCGCGTTTGCACTCTTGTTCTTACTTGCTTGGGCTGGAGACGTAGTGTCTGCGTACATCGTTGCGGGTGGTGCCTTACTTGGTACTGCAATTGGTCTTGCTTTCTCAAAAGCCCTATCAAATATTGTGAGTGGATTCTATGTGCTAGTCGCTCGACCATTTCGCGTCGGAGACTATGTTCGTATGGGCGACTCCGAGGGTATCGTGATTGAGATAACTCTAAACTATACCAGATTACTTCGCCCAGACCACACTCGCCAATTCATTCCCAATTCCGCCACTATTGACCAGAGAATGACAAACTTCCGAATACGCGTTGATGATTATTTTGACGAGCGAGGTCTAGAATATCATCGCGATATCTTTGATCTTGATGACGAGGAAGACACAAGGATTCAAGATGCAATAGAGAGATTCAAATTCATCCTGAAGGGTGATGAGGTCTATCGATATACATTTGATATAGAGCTAGAGAAGACATGCTCACAGTCAGAGGCCAAAACTTACTTCACAAAGGTCTGTGAGAAGTGGCAATCCCAATACATTCTACCACCTGAGTACTTCTTCTGGAGCAGCACAGCAACTACCATAGCCTATCGATTTGCAATCATTGTGACAGACCCAAAAGAGATTTTCACAAAGGGCCAAGATTTCAAAGCAGAACTATCTGCATTTGCCACAAAATGACGTTCTGAACAATCTATCTCCTTACGTCAGCTATAGTATCGATGCAATACTCTCAATGCTCTCAATGTAATCCACTTTGAGGGTGCATTTTTCTTATCAATCTCACAGAGCATTTTACCATTGAATGTATTTTTCAAATCCCATGTCCCGAGTTCGTTTCTATTGCTGAGGATAAGATCAACTGATTCCCTCATCCGTTCATCCTTGATGCCTAGTTCAGTTAGGACATCCAACACCTCCAGTACGTCTGACTGATAGAAGAGAGGAAATCCGAATCTCTTCCAACCTGCTTTAGCTTTTCTACTTCCATCAGTATCTCGTAGGTAATTGAAAATCTGATTCTCAAGTATAATCTCTACTTCTTGTTCTATAATTTGTTTCAGGTCTGATGACCTATTTTTAGTGGGAATCCGGGCGAGTGCCTTGAGAACTTTGACTCCACCCATGAAGCAGTTTACTGGGAATACCTTACTCTTGTCAATCGGAAAGGCACGGCACTTCCAACCGCCAACATCATCTGAATGGTACTCGATTTGGAAGTCTATTAATTTCTGGGTTCTTGGGTCATCGAGATATCCAAAATGAATGAGGTAGTATAGTATGTTTCCATCTATACAGCAGCCGTCCTTTACTACACTATCCTTCCCCTTCTCAGTCTTTGGAAGTTCTATTAGGAAATGACCTGAGTTCCTTTGGAATTGAAAGAGGTATTCGATTGCCTTCTCAATCTGTGGTACTCTCTTAGCACCCAATTCCGCTAGAACCAATAATGTGTGTGTTGTCGCAGTGTATTTTGGATTATACATGTCATCGTAATGAAACCACTGTCCTTCTTTTCTCTGCGCCTTGAGTATGGTTTTCACACAGGCAGTTGTCATGATTGCATTTTGAGATTCTACTACCTCCGGCGCATTCAATGGTCTGTTCTTAAGCTGCAGCAATGCCCAGAATCGAATACTTGGATTCTCGGGTCCAAGAAGCCAATTCAGAGTATCTTTACTCGCAAATCTCTCCAAACTCATGTCTCGTACTATAGTGATCCCTCTATAAAACTCTAAGTCAACAAAAGAATTAGACACTTCACTCCAGAGTCACTTTTGATATTTCTAATCTTTCCAAGGGATTATCTCATCATCACGATAATTCAATGTCTTTGTGACAAAATCTGGATCTGCCAGTAAAGCTCGACCAATTCCTATTAAATCACAATATCCCTTCTTAACAACCTGACGAGCGAACTCCGCATCACGTACCATCCCAACACCAATAACAGGTATCCTTGTCTTTTGCTTGATTTTCCAAGCACAGGGTACACAACTATCATAGGGATATCCTCGTAAGAATTCTGGCATAGACTTCTCATTGAAAAGGGCGGGAATCCCTGGATTATAGGTTTCATCTACAACACAAGAAACATGCAAGACATCAACTCCTGCCTGTTCTATAATCTTGGCGATCTTCACTCCTTCCTCAATTGTTATGCCACCTTTTACATTTTCAATCCCATTCATCCGAAAGATCAAAGGATAATTTCCAAGTTTCTTCCGAATCTCTTTGATAACATCCACCGAGAACTTAGATCTCTTTTCTATCGTTCCTCCATACTCATCTATTCTATTATTAGTGAATGGTGACAGAAACGAGCTAAGGAGATAGAAGTGGGCACCATGAATCTCTACCCCGTCGAACCCCGCCTCTTTTGCCCTTCTTGTGGCATCCACAGACATGGTCTTGATATCTTCAATCTCATCAATTGTAAGAACTTTGGGAACTTTGTTCTTCATGATTGGGATTGTTGAAGGGCCAACATATCTTGTTGCCACATGCGACTTGGGACCTGCATGGTTAATCTGAATGAATGCTCGAGCGCCGTGTTTCTTTATGCCATCTGCGAGAGTTGAAAGGCCTGGAATCATGTCGTCATCGTAAATCCCGATATTTCGTTTCATGATACCATGCTCTTTCGCTATTGAGGCTGCTTCCACAATGATTAGTCCAACATCCCCCTTGCTTCTTGCAGCGTAGTGCTCCACGACCTCTTGAGTCACATACCCGTCGTCTGTAGCAAGATTTCGAACCATCGGTGGCATTACTGTCCGATTACGAACCTTAAGTCCTCCAATATTGATAGGGTCTGCTAGCTCAGTCATTATGGTATCACGTCCAGCTGCTATAGGATTTGATTATTATTTACAGATCTGCTCCAGTCTTACCTGTACCCCACGACTCCATGGCAATTTTGAGCTCTTCATGACCTTCTTCCTTGGCATACCTACTCACAGGAATATCCTGCATTTTGGCTTCGATAGCTTGTCTAAATGCAATGGCACCTGCACGCGGTCCCTTTGGATGCGCGTGGATGCCAGCTCCAGTTCCTATCACTATATCTGGACCAAGGTCGTTCATGACCTCTTCAACATGTCCTGGGCTAATTCCGCCACTCGGCATCGGGGCTGTCTGCTCGATGTTGTGGAGTGGCATGATCATATCATGGGCGATATTGAGGAATCTCTCCTTGAGTATCGGAGCCTTTCCATACGGGGCCGGAAACACAGTGATGTCAGATCCACAAATTCTGGGCAATTTACCAGTTACAAGATTTGATGCAATACCTACGATGGGTGAATATGACATTGCTCCAGTGACATCCATATGTGCAAGAACTGGAACCTTGGGTGACAGGTTCTCACAGACATGTCTGAACGCCGAGTAGCCCACTGCGAGGAAGTTGACCATCAAACCATTCGCTCCCAACTCGATTGCCCTTTCAGCATTCTCGAACATCCTTGGTAGTTTATCTGTGATATTGACAGTATAGATTGTCTTCTCCCCCTTCTCCGAGTCTGCGCGGTCCAGTGCGTCCATAAATCGTGGTATCCTATCTTCTAAAGTATTAAACTCAGGATTTGCCAAGAGCTCATCATCCTTGATGATATCAGCTCCCCCTGCTGCAGCCTCATAGGCAAGATCTGCTCCCATCTGGCAGGATGTATAGACACACGGTTTGACCATGTTGTTCAGGAGGGGTCTCTTCTTTATCTTCAGAAGCTTCCTTAGACCGGAGATACCAAACTTTGGCCCCTTGAATCCCTTCAACCAGCTCTTGGGGAATTTCATATCCAGACATTTGATTCTCCCATAGAGGGAAATGTTACCAATTACAGTACTGAGGAGCATTGGAATTTGTTGACCGAAGTTTTCCCACGGGAAGGCAACTTGCATAATATATTCTCGCCTCTCTAGGTCCTTAGGAAGACTATACTCATGTTGGGGTACCTCATACACTCCAATGACCTTTGCAACATGTCTTCTTCGGACCTCTGGGGTCTCTCCAGGAACAAGGGTCCATGTTCCAGTACTTTGTTCAACAGCAGCTGCCCAGGCCATCTCTCTTGCATCCAAGAATGGAGGTAGACCAACGTAGTATGTACCAATAACATACTTCTCCTCATCAATGGCATCAGGAAGGGCATCTGGCAGTGCATCAAGCGGGAGTTTATCCATCACAATCAACCGGTTTACTACAATGACACCCCGTCTTATGTTCTTTTGCAGAGAAGTATGTGCACTCCAAACCTTCTTGTGAACCCAAGAATTACTCTGTTCAGTATATCACTTGGATTTACGTGCCAGAGAGCTTATTTTATCAGTGTTGGCAGTATCGAAAAAAAGGTAGATGATAATAGGCTGGGACTATCAAAAATGATTCCAATCACTGAAGTTGCAAAGAAAGCAGGTATTGACGAGAAGTTCTTAGAACTCTATGGCAAGTACATGGCTAAGATTAACCTCGGTATTCGCAAGGATCTCGGTCCTCGCAAGGGAAAACTGATCCTTGTCACTGCTACTAATCCTACACCAGCAGGAGAAGGCAAAACAACCAATTCCATTGGCCTATCCATGGCTCTGAATGCGTTGGGCCATAATGCTGTTGTGACTCTCAGACAACCGTCCTTAGGCCCTGTCTTTGGTGTAAAGGGAGGTGCCGCAGGCGGTGGAAAGTCCAGACTCGAACCCTTTGAACAGGTCAATCTCTTTCTTACTGGTGACTTTCCTGCTGTATCAGCAGCTCACAATCTCCTCTCTGCAATGATTGATAATTATGTACAATTTGACCATCAACCCGAGATAGACATCCGACGTACCTATTGGCCCCGAAATGTGGATATGAATGACCGCGCGTTGAGAAAGGTAATCGTAGGTCTTGGCGGGAGATACGATGGAATGCCGCGAGAGGATACCTTCATCATTACATCCGCATCAGAGGTCATGGCTATTCTTGGTCTCTCAATGAATTACAGTGAATTGAAGGAACGTTTGAGTAAGATCCTGATTGCTAGATCTGAGCAGTTAAAGGAGATGTATGCAAGCGATGTCAAGGCTCACGGAGCTATGGCGGTCCTTCTGCGTGATGCCCTGAAACCCAATCTTATCCAAACTATGGAGGGAACGCCTGCTTTGATGCATACTGGACCTTTTGCCAATATCGCACACGGTACAAGCTCCATCATTGCAACTGACCTCGCACTTCGGCTTTTTGACTATGTTGTCATTGAAGCTGGATTTGGTGCTGATCTTGGTGCTGAGAAATTCTTCAACATCGCTACTAGAGCAGGTAATCTCAAGGTCGATGCTTGTGTCATCATCACGACTATTCGCGCGCTCAAATCTCATGGACATGATGTTCTAGAAGAAGGCTTTCCAAATCTTGAGAAACATGTTGAGAATATGCGCAACTTTGGAGTTCCTGTAGTGGTCGCAGTGAATAGATTTCCAGATGATACCGACGAGGAGATTGAGCTCATCCGGAAACATTGTTCTATGAAGGATGTCAAGGTGGAAGTTTCAGAGGTCTATGCCAAAGGAAGCGAGGGTGGCAAGGAACTAGCCAAGACTGTGGTCGAGACCATAAAGTCTCAGCCTGCAAGACCAATCAATTACACCTATGAGCTTGACGATCCGATCAAGACCAAGATATTGAAAGTAGCTCAGCAAATCTATGGTGCGCGTGATGTTGACTACACTACTGGTGCTCGGGGTCGTATCAGTTCCCTTGAGAAGCGAGGCTATGGAAATCTGCCAATCTGTATTGCCAAAACTCAGTTCAGTCTATCTGATAATAAGGGACTGGTCGGGAGACCCTCAGGCTTTAATGTGGAAGTTGTCGGCGCTGATGTAAGCAACGGCGCTGGGTTCGTAGTCATATACATGGGTGATATCAGTCTAATGCCCGGCCTCCCTGAAGAGCCTGCTGCAGAAAATATGGATGTTGACGATGAGGGAAACATCACTGGAGTGTTCTAGATAGGTGAGTTCTATGTCAGATGATGAACAAAGACCAATCTGCGATGATCACGTAATAATGGGAAAGAGGTTGTCCAAACGCCTTCGCACACAAGTAAAGGAAGAAGTGGGGAAGCTCGTTGCTAAGTATGGCATTGCGCCCAAACTTGTGACTGTGATTGTTGGCAAGGATGAGGGGTCACAGATGTACGTTCGAATGAAGCGCAAAGCCTCAAGTGATGCTGGTATTCTCTCAGATCATTATGATCTGCCCGAAACGACAACTCAGGATGAATTACTAAAGTTGATTGATAGTCTAAACAAGGATAAGACAGTCCACGGAATTCTTGTTCAATTACCCCTTCCCTCACATATCGATGAGAAGACCATTATTGGCGCTATGGCACCCCTAAAGGATGTTGATGGCTTCTCCCCTGCCAATATCTATAATCTGTTCTATGGTGGTGAAGAGCTGAGTTCAGCAACTCCCCATGGTATAGTAACGATGTTGGATTATATCGGGATGAAGGATCTGTCAGGGAAGCACGTAGTTGTCATCAATCGGTCAACCATTGTAGGAAAGCCACTCATCTTTCTACTCTTGAACAGAAATGCCACTGTAACGGTATGCCACTCAAGAACTGCAGACCTTACAAGCTTTACAAAGCAGGCTGATGTCCTGATAACAGCAATTGGTCGTAGAAAGAGTAAGGAAGACCCATTCTTCATCACTGTAGACATGATAAAGGATGATGCAGTGGTCATTGATGTTGCAACACCCTATGGTGATGTTGACTTTGAGAATGTGAAAAAGAAGGCAATGTGTGTCACTCCCGTTCCAGGAGGAGTTGGTCCCATGACCATCACCTTGCTCCTTCAAAATGTACTGGATGCATACGTTGCTCAAGTGACTAAGTGACCTTTCATTGTCCTGGAGTGCATGCCCAAACGCTTTTCTATGTCATAGGTTCGAACGGTCCTCGGTGAATCGTTTGAAAGTCGTTGAGTGCGTACCCAACTTCTCTGAAGGTCGTCGGAAAGATGTCATTGATGCAATAGCTGATGCAATCAAGAGCGTGGAATCGGTTCGACTTCTTGACACTGAGTTTGACCCCGATCATAACCGTTCTGTTTTCACCTTCATTGGTGAACCTCAGGACGTGAAAAAAGCCGCTCTGAAGGCTGCTGACGTGGCTGTAGAGAAAATCGATTTGACAAAGCACAAAGGTGCACACCCTCGAATGGGTGCAGTTGATGTTGTACCCTTCATTCCACTCCATGGAACGACAGTAGGCGAGTGTATCGAGCTCTCGAAGGAATTTGCTAACGAATTCTCCAAGAAACATAACGTTCCGGTCTATCTCTATTCAAAGGCTGCTACTAGAAAAGACAGAGTCGATTTACCTAATATTCGCGAGGGCGAGTTTGAAGGCCTCAGAGACCTGATTGGTACAGATCCTGAAAAGACTCCAGACTATGGTCCAAATAAGATCCATCCGACAGCTGGTGCGACAGCCACGGGTTCTCGAAACTTTCTCATTGCTATCAATTTCAACTTGAACACAACAAATCTTGCTGTCGCAAAAGCCTGTGCAGATGCAGTGCGAGGAACTACTGGTGGCTTTGTCAATGTTCAAGGCATAGGACTTGATCTTCCTGCTAAGAGTTGCGTTCAGGTCTCACTCAATCTCACACATCCTCGACGCACCAAGATTCACCAAGTGTTCGAGGTTGTGAAGAACGAGGCGCGTAGGTTTGGAGCAACTGTCATAGAAACCGAGATAGTTGGGATGGTGCCCCTTTTTGCTCTTCTCGATGCTCTCAGGTATTATCTCCAGCCAGAGAAACTTGAGGAATCAATGATTCTTGATCTCTACTATCTTGGCGGAGCACAAGATCCCACAAAGAAAACATTCACCGAGATGTCAATGATTGAGTTTGGGAATGAAGTCCGACGAGCTCGTGCAACTCCCGGTGGCGGGAGTGTTGCCGCTGCTATGGGTTCTTTTGGAGCCGGGCTAGTATGCATGGTCGCTGGTCTTTCGCTTTCAGGAAGAAAATTTGCTGGCATCAAGGATGAGATGATAGAACACCGCCATGCTTGTGAATATGATCGGGGACTCCTTATGGATCTCATCGAGAAAGACTCGGCTGCCTTTGATGTAGTGATGGAGACCTTCAGGATGCCTGATGAGACCAATGCGGAGAAGAAGGCTAAAGCCGAAGCTACTGAGAAGGCTACTATCCACGCTGCTGAGATGCCCCTCACCACCATGCGACATTCCTACAACGCTCTCGAACATGCAAGGTTTGTTGCTGAGAAAGGCAACATAAACACAATAACTGATGCTGGCGTGGCATCACATGCGTTGATGGCTGCTATTGAGGGTGCGGCTCTCAATGTACGGATTAATCTGGGCAATATCAAAGACAAAGGATTTGTTGACAAGACCACTAAGGAGTTGCAGCACCTAATCGCAGAAGGAAGGAAACTCAAGGAAGAGACCCTTGAGATTGTCGAGACTCGGATGAAAGAGCTTGCTGAAGGCAAGTAGGACATAATCGATGATCTTAGTGGCACTGTTTCCCATGTGACGAATAGAAAAACATAGGGAAGGGGAATATTCCACCCCTTCCACATTATAGATTTTCCAAAATAATGAATTCAACCAATGTTAATTGGTTATTCGCAGCTTCAACAACGGAATCATACTCGGTTTCGTTATAGTACAGAACTACGGTGTATGACCCGGCATTGATGGCTGTGAAGTAATAGAATCCATCAAAATCGGTAATTGTACTGGCGATTAGATTTCCTTCCGAATCATAAAGTTCTACAACTGCATTCTCTATAGGAGCGCAATTTGCATCCATGACAAATCCTGCAATGGCTGTCACATGCTTTAGGTTCGACACTAGACTGGATTTGGAGTAGTCCTGAGTCGTTATTATCTCTCCAGACTCAGAAGTTGCTACTTCAAACCGATAGCTACGCGGCAGAAAATCGTCGACTGACTCGAATATCGATCCCTTCAAGGCATAGTCAACCATGACGCGAATTGTCACATTACTACCAGACGCAATATTATAGATTGTGATTTCTGTGCCTATGATTGATGCACTAGCTGTGGCATCGATTCCGTCAACATAGACGCTTATTGGACTATCTCCTCGCAAGCAAAAATCTGTTGGGATTTTAACTGAGAACATTAGGGTTCCGAGATCATACGACCAGATATTGATAAACTCAATATTATAGACCATCTTATTTGGATTCGTGTGAAACAGCTCATATCCATCACATGCCTTCTTGAACATGACATCAAAGGTTGAGATTACCTTATCGTCATTGTTCGTCATATATGATTCGACATGAGGTGGAACCATCATTACAGTGACAATAACTGTGTCAGTTGTATTTGCACCCTCGTTGGACACGAGTAATGTAAACTCGTAAATCCCAAGGTCCAATCCATCGATGTTCACAGTAATTGTTTCAGTTGTTGAAGTGAACTCTCCACCATCATAGTAGATGCCATTCATCATGACCAGATAGTATGAAAGGTAGGGGTCCGTAGCTTCCCAATTAATGGCATTATTCGTGCTTTCATAGTAACATGAGATGTCCTCAGGACTCGTGACTACAGGTACAGTATCAGGCAGAACGATGACCTCCACCCAAGCGTTGGCACTACCACCAATTGCATAGATTTTCAGTTCATACTGATGCACCCCGACCTCTAATCCATCAACATTTAGCACTACTTCAAAGGTTGCTTCATTCCATGCATTAGAACCCAGGAGCATTCCGTCGACATAGATTTCGTAGTAGAGAGGATTCTCATCATATATTCCCCATACCACAAAGTTATCGATGTCCCCAAAGTAGTAGAGGGTACCCCAGTAGTACTGGAATTCCGGTGGTGTAGTGTCAGGGTACACTGTCACTATTACCGTGTCAGAGGTAGTCAGTCCATCCTCATCATAGAGAATTAGAGTGTACTCGTAGGTTCCAGGAGTCAATCCCGCTAGTTCCACGAAAACTTGGACTTCATCAGGCATCCAATCCGCTTGAGTGATCGGATAGCCATTCAGCCATATCTCATAGTAGTCTGGATTGTCATCAAAGACATTCCACAATATTGATCCCGAGTACTGTCCCTCAAGAAATGAGATATCTGCTGGGCTATCCAGAGTTGGCGCAGTCGGTACTGAAGTCGAGCAAGGATAGTGGTCAACACCCATTCCATGGCCGGGTATATAGTACCAACCTGTACCCCCATAGTCGTCCCATGTATTGCCTACAGAGATACCATCGTCCCAGAAGTTGGACGGATACGGTCCATAGTCATAACCATGCGACTTCAAGCTTGAGAAGAATTGGTTGTGATAGACATAGCAATTCATCGACTGGATTATGAAGATCCCATAATAGTTGCCAGTGAATGTACAGTGTGTTACTACACAGCCCTCAGATTGGCTCGAATAAATTGCATACTTGGTATTGCCTTCAAAGATGCTGTTGTAAATCGCCGTACCTGTATTGTAGACATCATCAATGCCAATGGCATTGAGGATAAAGGAGCTGTCGGTAATTATTGTTCCATCACAGTGGTGTAGTTGAATCCCTTCCTCGCAATTGGAAATGATGGATTCTGAGATTAGTATTGATTGAGTTTCATAAAGTGTGAACGCCATTGATGTATCCATAACAATACAATCCTGAAAGACCACATTTTGACACCATCGGACGTAGAAACCAGACATGTTCATGCAGATGATATTGGTTATCATACAATCTACTGATTGATCGACCATCATGTTGGTTCTATCATCTAGTACCAAGTTGGAAATTGTGCAAGATTGACTTCTACTCAAAAGCACACCATATCCAACGTTTTCAATAAGGCCATTGTAGAATTGCGAATCTGTGCAATTGAATATCAAAAGCTGTGCATAGTTACTCACATCAACGTTGACTCCTATAAGGTCAAAGAAGAAACCTATTGGTTTCCCATTGATGTAATTGTCTATGAATGTTTGATG
>JAEOUM010000083.1 GCA_016839275.1 Candidatus Thorarchaeota archaeon | reverse complement strand
TTCATTCATTGTGAATCACATCGACTTCTAGCTGGGTTTTTGACGAATTCTTTGCCTCTTATCCTTTGCCTATCGAGAAGGTGATATTTGGAGCGACATGAATTAAATTCCGTATTGTTATATAGCAGGGAGTTTCTAAGGGAAATTTACAAATTAGTTGTACATTTGAGGAGGAAACGAATTTGGCTGATGTCATGTCAACTGGAGGATCCCAGGTAATCCCTCCAACAAAGAGGGAACGACTTGCCTGGTATCTGTATGATTTCGCTAATACTAGTTTTACCGTACTTATTATCACAGCACTATTCCCATTATACTTTGAGGACTTAGCTACGTTGGTCTTCATGGATGGCGGCGTGATGGGAGGTGCATTGTGGGGGTATGCTACTAGTATCACAATGATTATTGTTGCTATATCCGCTCCTATTTTGGGAGCGATTGCGGACTATTCAGGATCAAAGAAAAAATTCCTAATCTTCTATACAGCCCTGTGTATCACATTCAATGCCTTCATGTTCTTTCTACGAGATGATTTACCACAATTTCTTGGAATAGATATGTGGATGTGGGCATTCATCCTATTTGTGATTGCCAATATTGGATTTCAGGGGGGTCTCCCATTTTATAATGCATGGTTACCGGAGATTAGTACTGAGGAAACTATTGGGAAAATTGGTGGCATTGGATATGCCGCAGGTTATGTTGGCGCGATGTTGACAATTATCATCGCACTTGTATCCTATATCATGTTACCCGCTTATCCGACACTGCCATTCTTGTTCAGTGCTTTATTCTTCCTTATCTTCGCCATTCCGAGCATCAAGGGCTTACAGAATAGGCCTGCAACAAAACTACCCCACGAAGAAGGTATGTCATATGTGAAAATCGGGTTTGGAAGAATACGCCAGACGCTTCGAGATGTCCGGAAATACCAAGGAGTACCACTCTTCTTGGTTTCGTATTTCCTTTTTGCTGATGCGATTAACACTGTGATTTCATATGCTTCAATCTATGGTCAAAATGTATATGCGTTTGACACTGGTTCCATTTTGATCTTCTTCGCAGTTACTCAACTTGCGGCAATCCCAGGCGCATTCATATTTGGATACATTGCTGATAGAATTGGAACTAAGATTACATTGATGATTACCCTGCTGATCTGGGTTATGACCCTCTCTGTTGCATATCTTGGTTCTGAACCTATCGTATTCTGGATTGTTGGTATGTTTGCAGGTGTAGGAATGGGTTCTTCACAGAGTACGGCGCGTAGCATGTATGGTCAGTACATTCCTGAAGAGAAGAAGAGCGAGATGTACGGATTCTATGCTCTCACAGGCAAAGTTGCTGCAATACTAGGACCATTCGTCTATGGTACAGTTCTGGTTGCTGCAGGAGGATTAGGAATAGTAGAAGCACACCGGATGGCAATGCTGAGCATACTTCTATTCTTTGTTGTGGCTTTACTAATTCTCGTGAAGGTGCGACAGCCTGTCAAGGGCGAAACAAAGATCTACCTTGAAGATGATTCAGTCCCAGGAAATATTTGAGCATCTCTAAGATAGATGGAACATTCGAGTATGAGGAGGAAGTATCCCGCCTCCTCTCTCGTCTTTTTGTGTAATCGTGATTTTCATTAGCATCATCAATGGTTCTTAATTTTTGAATTTCGTGGATAATTACCGCCAGAACCAACAAAAAGATGCTAAGTGCATATTTTGGATTTCATTTTTGGGAAACCTCTAGATTGACTAATGTGGACACAGATGTTTTTAGGAAGTATAGTCACTTTTGAAGTGAAGAGGGAAGAGCATTGAAGTTATTAGAGAAACTCAAGTGGAAGCACCGGTGGGTCACACATCTTGGATGTATTGAAGGGTGCTTGAGGTTTCTTAAAAAAGACGTTTCTACTGGTTGGCTATATGGCGGCACTGGCCATGCTTTTGTACTTAACATAGCCAAAGACCTCTGCCCTAGCGGTCCAACCGCTTGGAAGACAATAATGCTTTTTGAGTTAGCTGCAAACCTTGGATACAAAATTGATGGTGTTTTTGCTTCAAAAAGCAATCCTGAGTTTCCTATCGAACAAGAGAAAGCGTGGGCACACGTAAAAGCATGTATCGACAAAGACATACCTTGTTATGGGTGGGAACTCGAGGAACCAGAATTCTATGTGATTAATGGATATAATGATGTGGGCTATTTCTACTCGGGACCTGGGCATGAAGAAGGAACTGGTCCAAAACCCTGGAATGAAGTTGGTAATTCTAAGATTGGTGTTCTCGAGATATATTCAGTGTATCCTACTGAAACTGCTAATCCAGTAAAAGCGATCAAAGACTCATTAGAGAAGGTTCTCTATCATGCGAGCAATCCCCCTGATTTGATTTTTCCGAACTATCGTTCAGGATTAGCTGGATATGATTGGTGGATAGACGCAATAGAGGATGGTAGTGCACTTACTATGGGGCATTCTTACAATGCGGCTGTTTGGTCAGAGTGTCGCAAGTACGCTGTGGAATTCCTCAAAGAAGCAAAGAAGCATGTGGATAGTGATGCCAAGAAACTCTTGGACGATGCTCGTTCTTCTTACATAATTTCAGCTCGCAATCTTGAACGTGTCTTCAAAGATTATCCATTCTCTCCAAAGCTTGAACAGACACCTCTAGGAATTGATGACAGGACTCACTATACAGTACAACGCTTGAAAAGGGCGAAAGAAGCAGAGAAGAATGGGTTGGCTATCTTAAAGAGTCTGGTTGATATCCTCAGCAAATGAAATTCTGAAAGCACAAATTTCTTGAGATGCTTGATTGCGCGGCATGAATATTTCAAGCCTCTTTAATAATGCTTAGCTCAACCATCAATTTTCTGATATCTCGAGGGCGATTCTGACAGCACTCTCCACATAACTTGGACAAACTTGCTCGAACGTTCCTTCTTGCATTGCTTTATTTCTAGCTTTTAAGTCGGCCATTTTAATTCCTGTCAGATCGTTACAGAGAATACTTCCATGAGTATCCTTGAATCTGCGAATTAGTTCTTCAGCTAACGCATATGTTGCTTCTTTATGTTCTACAACATCCGTGAACTTCTTACTATTGAGCACTCCAAGCGCTGCGATAGCACCCGAAACTGCTCCACAAACATTTCCTTCGTGTGCTACACCACCTCCAAAACCCGCTGTCAGAGAAAGAACTTGACTAAAATCCATATTCTTCTCTGAGAGCACAGCTTTCATCACAGACTGCGCGCAGTTATTATTCCCTGAGAAATATCGTCTTGCCCTTGCTATTGCATCATCGATCATGATTCTTTTACCGATATTTTATCAATTTCAGCTTTATTGTCTACAAAACGATTATGTTCTCTCTTCAACGCAGCTTATCTGGTGGGTTTTCTTTACTGAATTGAATGCAGCCAGCTGTCATTACAACAAGACCAATCATGATGAGTGCAACACCAGCATTTTCCATGCCCTGATGGATGCTTGTTAGTCTCTGGAATACCCATCCAAGGATCAGGGAACTTAACCCGATTATACTAATTATTTTTGCTGACCTTGTGTTAACTTTTTTGATCTCTGGATCATCATTTCTCATTAGCACCGGAGCATCCGAGACCTTGACATCTGAGAGAAAGAAACGACTTCCATCCTCTGAAAAACTACCATTAATCGATCCTTCGTCGATGAGTTCTGTCAATAATTCTCGTGTAGATTCTTCATCAATTCCTGCGTGTTCACAGATCATCTCGATTGAACTGATTTTACTCACTGCAACTATTTCATACAGCCTTTCCCTATAATTATGATAATCAGGAGACATATGATCAATAGTCATGATTAATCACATCCGAATGTTCCTCTCATTAGTATATAATATTGGAGCACTACGCAGGCTCTCATCAGGGGGTCACAAAAGGGGGTCCCATTTGAGGACCTCAATATGTTACTTTTACAATGATATAACTTTCATAATATACGGTTTGTTCTCTGTATAAAACCAATCATGTGAATGCACTAAGAAGGACACCCGTAAGGAGTTTTTTTCTCCTTTGTTTATCTTCTTCGAATAAGTACAATTCCAGCAACTACGATCGAAGCCATGGCTGCAGCTCCAATTAGTAGGGGTGTAACATCTCCACCAATTTCGATTGTGTCATAGACATAGACATTGTCGAAAGCCCAGTCATCCCAGGTATAGAATCCAAAATACTCGGTTGAGGTGATGTCGTTATCTACAGCACTAAGAATCAAAGATGAGTTCAGAAAGACAGCCATTTGTCCATTAACCGTTCTTGTAATTGCAAACTGCTGCAAGACGCCAATCATTGTTGGTCTTGCTTCACCTATATAAGTGTCAAGGATAACTTTTGGTATTCCTTCTACATACTTTTCAAGGGTGTATGAGTATCTCTCTCCTTCTTCCCCGCCAGCGTGGACAAGACTAAGAGAGTAGTAGCTCGAATAGTCGGATTCCTCTGGTTTTATGAAGTATATCTTGCAGATATCAAGTTCCTCACCAAAGTCATGAAATTCTGTTAGATCAAATTTCCATGTACCTACACTGATGTTGCTTGGACGGTATGCTCGAACTGCTGATATATGGTCACCATCAACGCCCCGGAGAGCTCCATCTTCGAGTCTGCATGCTAACAATGTGGTCCATACATCAGGATTCAGCTCTTCAAAGGTTTCTGACCAAGCCAATGCTGCAGAACTTTGAATTGGTGCGAACGTTAAGAAACAGAGTAGTGCAAGAAGTACTATGCTTAGAGATTGCCTATTACTTACTCTCTTCATGGTTCACAATCCTCAACGTAAACATGTTAAAATGGCGTTTTTCATATTTTCGTTCAAAGCAGCTCTTCACTAAATTTCTAGGCTGGTTTTTCTTTCTCGTAAGGAGTCCCTACTGCCTTTGGTGGTCGCGAGCGACCAATTCCAGCGAGTGCAATTACAACCAGGACGAAGGGAATCATTTTGATGAAGTTGTTGTATGGCGCTAATGCAGGCATCGTTAGGGAAATGAAAGCCTGAAGAGCATCGAGGAAGCCGAAGAACGTACCAGCCAGAAAACTACCAATTGGAGTCCAACCTCCGAATATCAATGCAGCAAGAGCGATGAATCCACGTCCATTAGTCATTACTTTCCCAAATCGAGCTCCATATCCTATGGATAGGTAAGCTCCGCCAAGACCTGAAAGGCAGCCGCTAATAACTACGGCAATAAAACGAATTGTACTTACATTCACACCTGCGGTGTCAAGAGTGCTTGGGTCTTCTCCTGAAGCACGAATTCGAAGGCCAAAAGGCGTTTTATACATGACGAACCAGCTTATAATGACAGCAAAGAACATCATGTAAACAATGGGCTCAAGCGAACCAAAAACATCACCAATAATCGGAATACCTTGAATTCCTGGGATTACGACCTGAGGTAGTCTTGTGACCTCGTCAGAGACGCCTCTCTGTGACCAAATGACTTCCAACATGAGAGTGGTAAAACCAGTGGCAAAAAGAATCACCCCTGTACCACTCACGATATGATTGCCTTTGAGCTTGACAGTAATTACAGCATGAACCGCTGCTAATGCGCCACCTGCGATTACCGCGACAATAACACCAATCCATGGATTATCTGAGAAATAGGTGGCAGCAACGGCACTGAAAGCGCCAATTAACATCATGCCCTCCAATCCGATATTTACTATGCCTGATTTTTCGCTGTACATTCCACCAAGGGCTGCCAAGACTAGCGGAGTAGAAAACTGGATGGTTGTTTTAATCAACCATCCAATCAAAGCCAGATCAAACAAATCTGCCTGCATCAAGTTCCTTCCTCCTTTATCACTAAGATGTCTGACTGAGTTCTCTTAAGCAGTATTGATAGGAAGAATCCTATTCCTGCCATAATCAGCGATGTAACGAAAACTTCTGTAGCCAAAAATGCAAGACCAGAAAGCGCCATTATCAGCCATACTAAGGATATTCCGAGTGTGCTTGACGTTCTACGTTCATCTCTCTGGAAGTGAAAGACCATAACAGCCAAGCTTGCCATGCTAATAAAGAAGCCAAGAATCAAAAGTGAGAAGTTAGAAGCCACATAAGGACTTACAACAATTATACCCATGAGGGCGCCAAAGATACCATATCCAAATGCCACTATACTGGGTATGCCTGCTTTAGGTTCGCTCTTTATCCAATTTGCATATTCGACACCATGTTTAGAGAGCCAATCAATTAACCGAGGTGCAGCAACGAAAAGGACAACAAGTCCCTGAATCACTTGAACCATTTCACTTGGCACACCTGCATTAGTCTGCATAAATGATCCGCCCGCTTTTAATGCTCCAAAGAAGATTGCTCCACCAAAGACACCCCAGGGATTATTCCTACCAAGGACTGCGACAGTAATGCCATCAAAGCCGAGGCCTGCAGACCATTGATCATAGAATCTATGGTAGTAGCCCTGTATCTCCACTGTTCCAGCCAAGCCAGCAAGAGCCCCGCTCAAGCCCAGAGCTAATGCCATGCTTTTCTTTGCATTAATTCCTGCTGTTCTCGCAGCGTCTTCATTTGAACCGACAGCTCGCATTTCGTAACCCATTACCGTCTTGTTAATGAAAAAGTCTACAGCGAAAACACAGAGTACCGCGATGATAAAGCCTGTACTTAGAAATGAACTACCGAGTAGTTTAGGTAAGGTCGCAGTATCAAAAATGACCGGTGAAATACTTCTCCAGTCCCCGGGATTATGCATTGGACCTTGTGATACCATCCATTGTGTAAAGTACACCGCTGCATAACTAAGCATCATGGTAGTCACAACCTCATGCGCTCCTCGATATGCTCTAAGAATGCCTGGGACTATGCCGTACAGAAGACCCGCTGCTACTCCAACGATGATACATGCCAACTGATGAACAACAATTGGAAGTGCTATCATGTACCCAACTGCTGTTGCAGCCAGAGAGCCTATGTACAACTGACCTTCTGCACCGATATTGAAGAGACCACATTTGAAAGCAAGCGCAACAGACAAACCAGCTAGCATCAGTGGAGTCGATCTCCATAAGACTTGGTCAAAATTGAGTATTGCGCCTAAGCCTAATGCTGAGAATGCATCAGCTGGATCATATCCTGTTGCAACCATGATAATTGCAGCAACACCCAGTGCAATGATGATGGATATTACTGTGTGCCATATGTCTTTTTGAAAATCCTTGGATTGAAATCGCTTTACTATGGAATCGAACCACAAGGAAATGCGATTGCCAAAAGTCTTTTCTTCTATTTCCTGCGAAGATGTTGTTGGATTTTCTATCATGCTATAGCCTCCTCACCAATGACTACATGGCCAGCCATCAGTAATCCTAATTCCTCAGGAGTTGTCTGAGATGGATCCTTCACTGCGACAATCTGTCCATCAAAGATAACGCCTATTCTATCCGCGAGGCTAGTTATTTCATCGAGTTCTGCAGATACTAAAAGAACAGCGACTCCGGCGTCCCTTAGTCTTATGAGCACATTGTGAATATACTCTGTTGCTCCAACATCCAAGCCTCGAGTGGGCTGAGCAGCAATTAAAACCTGAGGTCCTGAGGATAGCTCGCGAGCAACGACTAATTTCTGTTGATTTCCACCTGAGAGGGTATTCGCTGCATCATTAATTTTTCCAACCTTGATGGAATACTCTGACACTAGCTTGGTGGCATTCATTTTGAATTGGTTTAGATTTAGAAATCCTTTGAAACCATACCGCTTTGTTGCATATGGTTCACGATAATGACTACCCAATGCGAGATTCTCCTCTATAGAAAAAGGAAGTACCAGACCTCTCTTATGTCGGTCTTCAGGTATGTGACCAATGCCAGCTTCTCGCATTTGTCTGGGAGACTTTCCTGTAACATCCACTCCATTTATGGAAATGGTTCCACTTTTTGATTTTAATAGTCCTGTAAGGACCTCTACAAGCTCAGTCTGACCATTACCTTCCACTCCTGCGATGCCAAAGATTTCACCAGCTCGGATACTAAACGTTATTCCCTTTACTTTAGGTAGACCCCGTGCATCATTTGCATTCAAATCTTTCACAGTTAGGACAACATCACCCGGGGTAGCTTCAGTCTTCTCAACTCTAAACACGACTGGTCTCCCCACCATCATTCTTGCCAGTTCTTGAGGAGAAGTATCAACTCTGTTTACGGTACCAACTAGCTCGCCATCTCGAAGGACCGTGATTCTATCACAGAGAGCCATTGGCTCACGGAGTTTATGTGTGATGAGTATTATTGTCTTACCTGTTTCTTTGAAACGACCCAATGTAACAAAGAGCTCATCTACTTCTTGAGGTGTCAGTACGCTAGTAGGTTCATCTAGAATCAGAATCTTCGCTTCTCGATATAGAACCTTGATAATCTCGACTCGTTGCTGAAGACCTACAGAGATATCGAGTATCTTTGCATAGGGATCGATTTCTAGGCCATTCTCATCTGCAATTTTATCTATCTTTTCTGCAGCCTCAGAAATACCCAACGGTATGAAATTTATGACAACATACCGAAGCTCTGAGATGATAGTAGACAGACCTTTTGCGAGACT
>JAEOUM010000082.1 GCA_016839275.1 Candidatus Thorarchaeota archaeon | reverse complement strand
GCTACAAACATATCAAGGCCTGCTCCGCTGCCTAAGTCTAGGACGACTTCACCCTCCTTCAAGCTAGCTAGAGCAACTGGATTTCCACATCCAGCGAAAGATTCAGTAGCTGAAATAGGCATTCCTTCAGTGTCATAACCAAGAGCCTCTGCGAGGTTTACCCTTGTGACTTTAGCAGACGACGAATCGCCACAACAACTTGAGGATTTCTGGATCTGAGGTTCGCAACCGCAACCGACATTTACGTCCGCAACTCGAGTGTAAGCCTTTCGTACTTCTTCCTTGATTTCATCAGGTTTCATTTCACTGACTCGTTTCATTTCTGTCATGCAACCACCATTTTTACTCGTTGATATTTAGAGAGAGATTTATCCTTGCAAGCGGAGTTCTGACCCAATAGCTTAGATTGATCTACGCAGTCAGCATCACACTGTTGATTGTTTTCTTTTTCTATAAATGCCATTTGACCACCAACTGTATTGGATGTCCAATATTGGGCATCCTATATTTGTTATGCGCGAACATTTAAATGTATCGTACGTCCGATACATCATATGGAAGGCCCCTCAGAATCTGCTCCCTGTTGTCCACCGGATTGCTGTGATATGAGAGGACTCCTTACATTCCAGATTCTCTGGGAACTAGAAAAAGAAGCGTTGAATGGACAGCAGATCGCTGAGAAAATATCTAAGCGAAGAGGAACCAAACCGACCCCAGGCACGATCTACCCTGCGTTGAAAGAGCTGAAGAAAGAGAAGCTAATAAAGGGGCGAAAGGAGGGTCGACAAATGATCTACTCTCTGACAGAAGCAGGAAAGAAAGGACTTATTGATGCCTCAAGATATTTTCTCCAGGCATTTGGAGACATTGCAGAAGATGTCAAAGTTAAGGTTGTAGTCATTAAGGGCGACGATTGCAGTTGTTAGTTATTACTTGTCCTCTTTCCTTCATCATCTGCTCTCGTCAATGTCTCAATGACGATTTTTTCCATTAGATGTATTGCTCGCCCATGGCTCAAATTTAAAAGGACACCAAAGTACAAAACCCAAGTTCCTTATATACTATTTAAGGCAAGAGAAAAGGCAGGTAAGAGCAGATGCCACGTCCCGACCCCATAACTAAGATTGAGAACGTTGTTGCTTCAGTCATTCTAAATCAACGGTTAGATCTCGATGAGATTGCAGCCACGATGCCAAATGTTGAGTTTGATCCCGAGCAATTCCCTGGTCTTGTATATCGACTCAAGACACCAAAAACTGCTACTCTGATCTTTAACTCAGGGAAGATGGTATGCACCGGTGCGAAGTCAGAAAAGGAATCAAAGCGGGCAGTTCACAAAATTGTCAAGAATATCAAAGAAGCTGGAATTGAAATCACTGGCAAACCGATAATCACAGTCCAAAACATTGTAGCTAGTGCGAATCTGAGTGCGGAACTGAATCTGGAACTTGCAGCAATGAAACTTGAAAATACTCTCTATGAGCCGGAACAGTTTCCTGGTCTAATCTACAGGATGAGAGACCCTAAGGTCGTCATTCTGTTGTTTGGCTCTGGAAAACTAGTAATCACTGGTGCCAAGTTCGAACCTCAGATTCAAGAAGCAGCACTGAAAGTAATGGACCGCCTTCTGGAGCTTGGGGTAATGAGAATCCCAGAAGGAGAGGACTGGGGTCAAGCAAAATCAGATGACGAAGACGAGAATTGGTAGTCTTTCAATAAATGGTTTGGCTCTCGAAGCAGCGGAAAAGCCTCGAGAGCCTTTTGCCGGGGGGGATTTAGCAATAGCATCAATGACTAGACTAGTTCGAATTAGGCGCATATGATAATCTACTAGAATACATTACTCCATCTTACACGCCGTTCAGAGCCTAGACCATTCCAATTGTCAGCAAGACCGGTTGTTACAAGTCTGGGATAGTTCTTGTTCGATCTCAAGCATGTGGAACATGGACTGGTTTTCCAATATGCAAGATTGCTCAAATTGTGGCAACAATTGACGCAATTCTTGACTACTGACTTCTTTTCGGTTGTGTTACGGTTTCTGTATCTCCTAGTAAGCCATCCTCTGAGACTAAATTGCGGTACGACTTTCTGGGATTCCTTCAAAGAATGAACCAAAAACCATATTCGAACCGTCATTGTATACCACTGTATAATAACTGTATACGAAATGTTATAAAGTTATTTACATTTCTATATAGGCTAGAGATTGGAAAAAACAGGCAGAGGGTTGTCATTGGCAAGAAGAAAAAATGAAGAGAAAATTGATGACATCATGGTCCGAGTTCCGAGGGCGCTTCAGAAGAGGTATGAAGGATTGCAGAAGAGGGACTCTTGGAGATCTTTTCCAGCATTTGTGAGAGAAGCTGTAAGAGCATCTCTTGAAAAGTACGAAACTCTTGAACAAGAACGCAAGTAATATCGAACTCTGCTTTTTAATTGATGCAACATTAAATTCTTGAACATGAATAAAGACATCATTTCTTCTTTGGTTTCTTCGAAGCTTTCTTCGATTCTTTCTTCTTGTTCGACTTCTTTTGTACATTATTACTTTTAATCTTGGTATCAGATTTCTTAATCTTCTTCGATGATGTAACAATCTCTTGATTCTGTGCCTTTGCCCAGAGGTCCACAGTCGCAGATTGATCTTCGACAATCCTAAGACTTGGCCTCTTTATTTCAGTGATTTGTTCCTTCCTAATGATCTTCGCACCCAAGCGTTGAGCAAGTCGGAGGATTCTAACGGTAGACCTTGTCTGGAGAGCCTCATTAAACATGATGACAGGTAATATATACGCCATTACGAAGAATGGAAGGCCAAGGGTCCAGAGTAGTCCCAAAGACCCCTGATAAATTACGAGGTCTGTTATTTGGTCTGGCGGAATGGTTCCTTGAAGTATAGGCAAGATTAGTGGGTTGTAAAATTGGCTCAGAAACATTGTGATTGGGAATGCAAGTAAGGCATATCCTCCGAGCATATTAGCAATCCACCGGCCTACACCCTGAGTATCAGGCGTCTGACGCAATTCTAGATGATCAGACTTGAGATGAGTCACAACACCTGCGTCATTAAGAATCCATGTTGGCATGAATAGGATGAGCGCTATTGGAACAAAGAGTAGAGCACTCATTAAAGAAAGTCCTGCCTCGTGCAGAGGTCTTAAAGCCGCTTCGGGATTATAACCGACCGGAAATAAAATGTTCTCAATGACACCTCGAAACAGCTGAGATGATGCCACGCTGAATAGAGCTGGAGCTGCGGCCCTCCGGATAATCTGGGTCCCATTGAAGTCTCGCCCTATGTTCATGATATTCATCTCATAGCGAGTGGACTTGACTATCTTGGTGATTACTAGAAGTACAACTGCTGCAGGGACAGCAAATACAACGTACTCTATCAAGAATATAGGAAATGCGATTATCATGATTGCCACGATATCAGTTCCAAGATTCTGACTTAGCGTCGGGGGTAACAAAGATGTGGGCGGGACTGGCTTGGTAATAGTCATGATTAGGTATATTGCAACAGCTGTTCCAGCCAGAAACATAAATGTTGGGAGTAAGAATCGTGCCTTTCCCATTCTAGGAACCTAAGTTCTCGCGTGCAATGGTATTGTTAAGGTTTACGAGAGACTGATTCAATGTGTTGTTGATTTGGCACTCGTCTGACTAGAATAGGCTAAAAATTTGCCCTAGTGGCGGGATGCAAATGACGAGAATCACCATAGAGACCGCGAACAGGACAACACGACCTCTTGTGACCTTTACAGTATCATTTAGAGGACCAGGATGACCACCCCCACCAGACATTAAAAGAATCAGAATTGCCATCGTAATGTAACCTATCAGGACCATGGCTATTATTGCAGCCCAACCAATGCGCTTATGCCAAGTTGAATCTATAAGTGCTCTTAGGGCATGACCTCCATCAAGCTGCGATACAGGGAAAAGATTGAGTGCTGTAACAAGCATTCCTACCCAGGCAGCAAAGGCGACTGGATGGAGGTAGATTGTCCCCCCAGCAGGTATGAAGTCTGTGAAGAGATACTCCATTAAGATAAAGAGGAATGGAACAGGAAGCGAGCCTGATTGATTAGGGAATGCTTGATCAATGGCAACAAGCTGTTCAGCTGTAACAGGAATCGACATAAAGAACCCAACTATCAGGACAACCAAGGTCACCGCAAACCCAGCAAGTGGTCCAGCAAGACCTAAATCGAGCAAATCAGAGCGGTTTTCTGTGGGGCTCTTCTGTGAGATGAACGCACCAAATGTTCCTCCAATTTGGGGGAGTCCTGGAATGAAGTAGGGAAGGGACGACTCAATACCAAGACGCTGAGCAGTCGTGTAGTGTCCCATTTCGTGAGTGAAGATAATTCCCATGAGAGCAGCCATGAAGATAAGAGTTGTAAATGCAATGTCCCAGATACTATACCCAGCTGGATAGAAGAGTGACAGGAATACAGGACTAGTTGCCTGAAGGAAACCACCAATTGCAATCGTAGATAGAGTCACAATGAAGAGGACATAGTTGATTCGATTGTTACCCTTTCCAGCCTTTTGCTCTGGAACAAACCGAATGATGTATTCGCCTTCTTGTTCATTTCGCCACCGTACAACAGGCCATACTTTTAGAGACTTGGTCAACTTGGATATCTCTTTGAATGTAGCATCTTGTTCTTCATTTGGTGGGACAAAGCCATCAGCCCACTGAATGACGAATGTGGGCATCCCATGTTCAAGGACACTCATTTTGATAACGAATTTCTGCGATAGAATCTCATTTAGTTCAGCAAACGTCGGGTAGGAGATAACGGTGCTCGTAGGATCTTCATCGAAGGACAATCAAATCTGGTCTCCGTTTCATTCAAGACGATGAAAAGGCTTTATTCGAAGCATTATAAGAATATCCGCTCAGGCAGTTCGTGGTCGTGCCCTTCTCTGTTCAAAAATTAGATTAATGTAGAAAGTGCAATAGACGGATAGTGAGTATGTAACTGCAAACCACACCTTTGCGAAGGGATTCGTTATGGCTCGGAAAAGACTCACTGTGTGTGAGTTCTTCATTCTGGCAATGCTAATTCTAGTGTTACCTCCGACTACAGTTTTCTTTGAAGGTGTTGCAAATTATCAAGACGCTGTTGATATGCATACCATAGGCAGTGATGTGATAATCACAAGTGATAATGATTGGGCATTACAAGGATGGCCTGGTAATGGGACAATTGAATCACCATATGTAATCGATGGAATTAGTGGGAATTACGTAAAGATCTTGAATTCGACGAAATGGTTTGTTATTCAACATTCAATTGTTAATGAGCTATTGCAATTAATAAATGTTACAAATGGAAGGATTGAGTTTACAAGATTTCAAGAAGTGAGTGTCTATCAGTCAACGAATGTAACAATATCTAATAACACGCAAGATGCTGCCAGTATAAGCATTGATTCATGTAATCACATTCTTATCGCGAACAATTCAATAAACGGAGGAGATGTGCGTTATGAAGGGTGCAAAGGAATCACTACATGCTTCTCCCAAGATGTTAAAATCTTAAACAACACTATAGAGGCGTTTTACATTGGTATTGAGATAATCAATTCCTCAGAGTGCTACATCGAAAAGAACTACATCACTATGTGTGGAATCTACTATGCTATTACGCCAACCTCAGCACCAATTCCATTAAACGAGTATGCCTTCACCCCATCACAATCACAATTTGAAACAATAGAAGGTGAGGGAGTCAGATTAGAGAATTGCACTAATTCGAAAATCATTGACAACACCATTGAAAAAAATGAGGGCGGCAACATTATCGTCAGTTTTTGCATTGACACTCTAATCTATGATAATTACATGACTATGAACCACAAGGGAATGATACTCCAAAACTGTGTGTCATTTAATATCACTTCAAATCTCATTGATCGTGGATTAACTCTTCGTTCATCTTTGTCAGGAGTTGTCAAACATAACAGACTCCTATACAATGGACTTTCGCTCGAGGGAGATTTGGAATATCTAATTCATTTAATTTCTAATAATACAGTGGATGAGTTACCAATAATCTACGTTGCTAACATTAATTCGTACTCTCTATTAACTCTAACAGTAGCACAGGTTTTTCTTGTTAACTGCACACAGGTTATCATTCAAGAAGTTGTGACAACAAATACCCTCGGTATACAGGTATTGTTTTCGGAGGCTTGTAGATTTCGATATATTTCGAGTGGATATTTGTTCATTAGTAGTTCATATGATTTGGTGCTCGAAGACTCGAGTATTTTTTACTGGGCTGAATATGGTGTCGTAGTTGATTCTTCTCTAATGGTACTGATTGTAGAAAATTATCTACCCTGCGGCATTCTAGTTCGGAATTACTCAAACGAGGTGACAGTTAGAAACAATACGCAAAGCGGATCGAGAAGAAGTGCAATTAGAGTAGAGAGCGATTCTTCAAGTGTATTTATCGAACGCAATGATATTAGAATGTGTGGAAGGAGCTCGGAATATTTCTGGTACTATTCATATTATCCAGCTATCATTATTCATGGCTCAAACTGCTCTGTCACAGAGAATACAATTGTAGACAATTATGGCGTAGGAATAGCTCTGTATGGTTCAAACATAACAGTTTGCTACAATATCATCGCAAGGAATGGACAGGGAAATGCTCTTGATCATGGATCAGGTAATTTCTGGGACGATGGTGAAAGCCGTGGAAATGCCTGGGGAGATTATCTTGGATTTGGATATTATTACATTCCTGGAGACGCTGGAAGCGTCGATAGATATCCAAGTCTCGCCTCTGAGTTTATGGAACAGTCAGTTATTATCATTTGGGCCGTTATTATTGGCACTCCAGTGACATTGATTATCTTGGTTGGAATCCTTATCATCCTTCGACGGCGTAGTAGAGAACAAGCAAGTAAACCGGTTCAATTCAAGAGAGTGGGATTTGGATGATATATGCTTTTAGAAACAAATGGAATGCAATGAAATTCTGAAACAATCCAAAATACTCATCTGTAGGTAGCTATAGCTCAAACTTACTTGCGAACAGGAATGAACTATGAATCACTTCAAGAAGATTCATAGGTTTAATCACGGATCCAATGGTTTCAACACGGATGCCCATCTTCCTCAAATTTGCGGCTAAACGATCTCTAGGTTGAGGTCTTGTGGCTAGTACTATTACATTTGCCTTGACATGATGATATTTCCCATCTTGAAGGACAGTGATATACTTTGTATCAATTTCCACAACGCGTGAATTCGCATTGAGTTCTACTCCTATCTCCTTCAGATGCTTAAGAATGACCCATCTCGTAGTTCTTCCTAGGTCAACTCCAATCATTTCATCTGAGTCGAAGATCTTAATGCTGTCAGCTTTCGATGCAAGAGCGAGAGCGGTAAAGCATCCTAATGCACCACCCCCGATGACAGCAACCTCGCCTAGGTCGTTAAGGCCAAGTGATATTGCATCATACGCTGTTGTAACGTGCGAGCCCTCAACACCATCTATTGGAGGAGCTCCAGCTACAGTCCCTGTTGCGCAGATCACGCAATCGTATTTCTCTTTAGAAAGGTGCTTGGCAGTTGCAAGTATATTGAGATTAATTTCAACGTTTAAATTTGCTAGTTCACGTTCCATATAGCTTACATACGCTGCAAACTCTCCACGACTAGGAACCTTTCCAGCCAGATTTAGAAGACCTCCAAGACGACTCTGTTCTTCATATATTGTGACATTGAAACCACGGAGCGCTAGCACCTGCGCGGCCTCCATACCAGCAGGACCTCCTCCGACAACTGCAATGCGTCCTTTGCCCGGTGGACCAAGGGAACGCTCAGTCTCAAAACCAGCAAGAGGATTTATTGCACAGGTGACAGGCTCTATCATGAACACATAATCCAAGCAACCTTGATTACAGGCAATACAAGAGCGAGTGAGAGCTTGTTTGCTTTCCCTAGCCTTTTCCGGAAGCATTGGATCTGCGATGAATCCGCGAGACATCCCGATCAATTGGACTTTGCCTCTTGATAGAATGTGTTCTGCAACAGATACACTATTGATCCTGTTACATGCAATAATTGGAATATCCACGACTTCTGCGATACCCTCAGCAAGATAGGAATAATACCCTCGAGGGACGTTCATCGTAATTTGCGGTTCGCGGGTCTCGTGCCAGCCTCCAGTGACATCTAGACTATCAACACCAGCTCGAACTAGTCTTGGTGCTAGGATTTTATTATCATCAAGAGTGAGTCCATTAGGGATAAAGTCTTCACCACTCATCCGATATAGAATTGGAAAATGAGGACCTACAGAAGTTCTGACACTCTTAACAACTTCAAGTGGGAATCGAGATCTGTTATCGAAGTCACCACCGTATTCATCCTCTCTCTGATTTGTTGCATATGCTAAAAACTGGTTGATGAGATAGCCTGCGGAGCCAATGATTTCCACCGCATCAAAACCAGAGTCTCTTGCTCTCTTAGCAGCCTTTCCGAAATTCTCAATGGTCTGTTTAATCTCTTCAATAGAAAGTTCACGAGGGATTTCTCGAGTCAATCGGCAATATATTGACGATGCAGAAACAGCTTGCTCATGAAGAAATAGTGAATGTGCATAACGACCAGCATGATAGAGTTGTGCGGCGGTAGGCACGTTGAATGAGTGAATCAGGTCAGTTAGAGCTCGAAGACCCTCAATGTGTTCATCTTGTGATATACCAATCATTGTTGGACTACTCATACCAAGATGCTCTGTATAGCAACCACCAACGATAATTAGTCCAGGTCTATACTTAGCTCGTTCACGATAGAACGCTAGAAGCTTGTCAGTCACAAAGCCATCTTCTCCACAGTATCCAAGATGTGTGGCTAGCATGACTAACCGATTTTCTAGCTTCAGCTTTCCAATGGATACCGACTCCCAAAGCTTCATAGAAATTCCTCATGTGTAGTATTCGAACCAATGTTTCAGTGTGACTTCGCCAAATCGTTCAAATCCCATCTTCAAAGCTTTGGGTATTTTATTTTGGTCAATGAAAGTTTCAATTGAAATCCCAGTTTCTAAGGCATACTTGATGTTAAACCTTAGTTCCTTGAGAGCCTCAATATACTCATCCAACTCCTTCTGTCCACAGACTGGACCATGTCCAGGTATGATCGTTTCATATTGTTTGGAACTAATCTCCTGAAGTGCGTGAATCCATTGATCCGGTTTACACGTTGGATCACCACCATACGGAAATTGTCCGCTGAAGATTAGGTCTCCAACAAAGACAGCACTAAGTTCATGGCAGATAACAATTGCTGAGCCTGATGTGTGGCCACCTACTGTCTTTGCAGTAATCTGTTTATTATTGCCTAAAGAAATTTCATCATCAAACGTGATATCAGGTAGTCTTATTGATAGAGTCTGTACAGCATCCCATAGCTCAGGGTTATCGCCTTTTATTTGAGAATAACGTTCTAGGAGAATGTTACGCTTCCATTCATGTTTCAGTCTACCTTCGCAGTTCTTGCGTGTTGACTCAGAGGAAATAAGAAGAACTGGTTCAAATGCCTGCGCTCCGAATACATGATCACTATGTGAGTGAGTGAAGATTAATTTCTTGATAGAAAGTCCAGTTTCGGATTCTAAAAATTGCCTACTTGCAAGACTCTTCGTATGCATCATCCCGGAGTCAACCATTAATATCTCATCATCCAAGACGATTGCTCCATGATTACCCCCATTAGTTGCATCTGTATCCACATATATTGTATCAAGAAGCTTTCTTAGAGTCATGTTTTAGCTATAATTCTTACACAAATATAGGTATCCACCTATAGAACGCATTGTATCAACCAGATGTCAGTGTGCGAAGTATTCCATTAAGAGCACCATCAGGTCCCTTGAAAATCCTTACGCGGAATTCAACACCCATCCGCTCTGCAATGCCTCTACATGCCTCGATGTCGACGCCAGGAATATCAACAGCAGATAGCTCAACTCTCATTAGGGGCTTGCATTTCATTGCAAACTCAAGAATTGAATCATAGGCAGTTCTGCCTAATTTTGGCTGACATAATCGCAGGTATGTTTCGGAATCGTGTGCATTGAGAGAAATTTGGATTCTGTCCAGACCAGCATCTGCGAGTTCTTGCGCTACGTTACGAGAGGGATAGAGGAGAAGTGCTTGCCCGTTTGTATTCATGCGGATAGGGACTGTACTCAACTCCCTCATCTTCCGAACTGCGGCGATGGTACCTTCTAGATTAAGTAATGGTTCTCCAAAACCAACAATTGCAACATCGTTAAATTCAGGTTTCCAGGTCTCTTCGATTTCCATTACAAGTTCTTCAGTACTCGGATCCTCGTCAAGAACCAGGTTAAAACCAAATACTCCCTCTCCAAACTGACGAACACAGAACAGGCAATCATTGATGCATCGAGATGTGGGATTTATGTAAAAACTGTTCTCACGCCAATATGTCAAATTGCCTTTAGCCATTAAGATGACACGTCTCTCTACGAATAATCACACCTAATACGTTCATCCTAACAGGAGCAAGCCGGCATTTAATAGTCTCTAAATCGCTATTAATAGATGAAAAACAACAATATCTTGTATTTTTCAATCAATGAATATTATGTTGCGAGCGTCCACTGAAGAGCAATATGATTCCAACTGCTACTGGCACAATTATCATGATTAACACTATGATAATAATTGTGATAGTCAGTGCGAATGCCTGAAGCATTGTAAGAATCGCTGTTGCCCAAGTCATTAGCAAGGCAACAACAAGACCATATCGTATCACTTGTCCTTCGATACCAATTTCATCAATGACCGCCGCCGCATTCTGAATCTTAGCAGGACTCAATACACTCGCAAGACCTCCACCAATTCCGTTAGATGCTGAGACAATCACAGCGTTGGCTCCAATTATTGTACTTGTTTCAACATGATACTTAGTGAACATCGCAATGGCAGATGTTTCAGAGCCAGAGATGAATCCAGCTAAGAGACCAAGAAATGGTGCTAGAACAGGATAGATGATTCCCAATCCAGCAGTCATAGAGGCGAGCAGGAATATCATATTATTTGATGGATCGAGACCGTTTGCCAAGTCTGTTGGATTAAGCCAGACACCAGTACTGTCAAGCACCCATCCACTAAAGTTCATGACTTCAGCCATCGCGAAGAATATTGCAGCAGCAAGGACTGGTCGGGGGGCTCGTTTTCTAAAACCCGTAAAGGTTCGTTTCAAGGCTGCTCTGTCAGCCCTCAAAAAGGGGATAGACACAATGGTGGCCAGTAACATTAGTGTATACGCTTGCCAGAGTATTCTTGTATTGATAGGTGCTGGATATGTTCCTATGCTTAGTGGGAAAGCAAGATCCACAAACAGGAATTGGAAAACCTGTGGAATCATATTTGTGACAAGACTAAGAATAACAAGCACAACCCATGGTATACTTGCTCTACGAAGACTCATGCTGGATTCGACTGCTAAGTCTTTGTCATCAAGTATTTGTCTATCAATAATCGCTTTTCCCCGGACTCGATTATAGATGAATAAGACAAGTAGAACCATTGCTCCTGCGAATACATTTGTGAGAGTTGTCAGAGGTAAAAGGAAATTACATACAATCGCCATCAAGCCAGCTGTAAGACCGCAGATAGAAGCGAGAATAATCCCCTCTCTGTTAAACAGTAACTTTCGACCACCTGCAATCCACAGCATCGATATTGCAATTCCTAAACTAACTACTGGCATAAACCATGCAAAAACCGTACCTGCCTCCTGAAGTGAGATGGTGGCGCCCCATGTTGAATACTCACCTGTGAAAACGACCGCAGGGACTCCAAGAAGGGCGAATGTCGTGAGTGGATCGTATCCTATGGAGGGCAGTGCTACTGCGACCAGGGGTGAGAATCCCAGTGCAAGCATTACGGGAGGAAGCATAGAAACTGGTGTCGCTCCAATTCCAACAAGAAACAGACCCAAACCAAAACTGATCATTAAGATTTGCATAGGTCGACTACCTCCACCTAATGTTTTGAAAAAGACAATTAGTCTTTGGAGTGCACCTGTTTCTTGCATAAAGGTCATCATCAAGATTGAAGTTGCAACCATTAGAGAGATTGGAAAGGACTTGACAATACCTGCAAGACTAGCGGTGAATGTCACTGTGATATCTGTCTGAAAAGCAATGATAGCTATCACAATGGTAACAAACCAGACCACAACACCAGTGACATCTGCTGCTTTATGCAGAAAAACTAGTAGTACGAATGCTAAGATAATTGGAAGGATAATTAGAAATATGCCAATGACAGGATCCATTGTTTACTACCTCTTTTCAAGATACCCGTTTGCGATATACCAATCTATTGCTCTCCGGAAGCCCTCTGCCATTGTAACCTTTGGAGTCCAACCAAGGAGCCGTTTAGCCTTATCATTTGAATATACTCTCTCTGAGAGCATCATATCAACAGATTTTGCATGCCAGAAGAATGTCATCTTCTTCCGATTTTTCATTGGACTTAGAAGAGCCATACCGAATTTGGCTAGAACGCTAGGAACCCGTAAGCGTGGGGGCTTAATCCCAAGATGTGTTGTCATCACATCGACGAATTCCTGCCAACTCATTGCTTCATCAGGGCAAAGAATGATGGTCTGATTGAGAGCTGACTTTGGTGTTAGAGCTGCAATGAATCCTGCAACCACGTCATCGATATGCGTGAACATAATGCGAGAACTAAGATTTCTTGGTAGTGCAAAGACTTTACCCATATCCAGTTGTTGCGCGACTTCATACATTACATAAAGATCGCCTTCACCCATCACACCAGTTGGTCGGAGAATAATATGAGGAAGACCCGTATCAGAGCTTATTTCGCGTATTGCTCGTTCTGCTAAAATTTTACTTTCGCCATAGCTAAAATCTGGTCGGAGTTCGGTATCCTCGGTAGCAGGAGGGAACCTAATTGCACCCATAACTTCTGTGGATGAGCAATAGATGAATCGTTCGACATTCGTTCCAACACATGCATTCATCATGTTCTTTGTCCCTTCGACATTTACCTTAAACATCAGATCTTCATCACTTGGGTAAAAATCGAAATATGCTGCTAGGTGAACAACTATGTCAATATCATGAACCACAGTTTCTAAGCTTTTAATATCAAGAACGTCAGCTTCCCGGAACTCTGTTTCTTTAGGGAGTCCTTCTCTGTTACTTGTTTTGCGCACAAGGGCAACAACATCGTGTCCCTCCTGTTGGATTTTAGGAATTAGTTTTCTACCTAGAAAACCCGTAGCTCCTGTAACGAGGATCTTCACCAGACACAACCTCGCAACGTATCGATGATATGTCCCATTTATCTATTGCTTATCGAGGACTGCTAAGTCTAATATAGCCTCGCGAGCAGTATTAATTAGGTGTAGGATAAGTGGCGAATAGGAGGAGTAATGGTACAAGAAACGAATCGCAAGAACTTACTCCTTCAGAGGACTCTTTTGAGGGTTGGTTCAAACTTGCATGTGAACTCGCTTCGAAAAGCCAGTTGAATGAAGCAGAACGTGCGTTGATAGTTGCTCTCGATATCAACACTAATCATCCCAAAGCTTGGGCGATTCTTTCCGCGATTTATCTGTCTCTAGGTAGAGAAACAGATGCGGAAAAAGCAGGGAAGAAAGCCATCGATCAATGCACTGAACTAAAGACGACATGGCCCAAATTGAGAAGTATAATTCTTTCTAATGGAATAAAGAAAGGAGATGATTGGAAAAGTCCTAGAAGAGTGCTCCTAGATGATGAGGCAACCTCGGTATGGCGAGACACACTAACCATCCTTGGAAAGACTATGGCTAAGGAAATAGAGAAACCAATTCAACAACAAGCAACAGAGTCGATAGAAGAACACGAAGAGGTAGATACTCATAGAGCAGTAGAAATGACTCCAAAGGAAACTCATAAAGAAAGAGATATCATTCCTTCAATCTCATCAAAGAAGGTTGAAGGATTGACCAAATTCGAAGTTGAAAAGTTAAGACCCGAATTGGAAGAAACAGATCAGAAGACAGAGGAAGTACAAACGGAACCAAAAAAGCAGGCTCTTCCCACATTCTCATCAAAGAGAGTTGTCGATGTCACTAGGAAATATGATGAACAACCAACTCCTGAGATAATTAAGCCAAAGAAGGCTCCTGCAGTCGCAGCAGCTCCAGAATCTGCTTCCTCTTGGTTCAGTGCTGGTGAAGTTCACTTGAGGAAAGCAAATTGGGAAGAGGCTGAGAAGGCATATTTAAAGGGATTATCCTTAGAACCTGAGAACTCGGAAGCGTGGACTCGTTTAGGCAGCTTATTAATGAAAAAAGGCAATTTCAAAGAGGCTGAAGATGCCTTAAGAGTAGCCACAAAGCACGCATACAAGAATGCTAATGCATGGTATCTTCTTGGAGTGTGTCTACAAGAGCAGAATAACTGGAATGAAGCACTCGTTGTCCTTAAGACTGCTTGCAATCTAGAACAAAACCGAGAAGATATCTGGTTCAAACTCGGAGAGTCTGAGTTCCATATAGGTCAATATCAAGATGCGGCTCGAAGCTTTCTTAGGACACTAAGAATATCTCCAAACCACAAGGATGCAATGTTCTATCTAGCTATGTGTATGGAACGACGTGGCAATCGTCAACATGCTCTAAGTTTATTCATTAAATTACTAAACATGGGAGATTTGCCATCAGATATGCTTGAAAGAATAGCTGGTGCATTTGAGAGACTAAATAGACCAGCAGAAGCTCGCGAGGCAAGGAGAAGAGCAGCGCTTGGTCGAAAAATGGGTATTTAGTGGTATTGTGTTAAGCAATCAATTTGTCTAGTAGAGGCAAAATTTCACCAGCTTTACCACGAAGATGGACAGTAGCTAATGGTGTAAGTGGTGTTTCCTCGATATTCACCTCGATTATCAATCCACCCTGTTCTCTGACCAAGAGTGGGAAAGATGCAGCTGGTTGTACTAAAGCTGAAGTTCCAATGACCATACAGACATCGGCTTTATCCAACTCACTGTATACATTAAGCATAATCTCTTGATTTAGGTTCTCGCCAAACCAAACAACATCTGGTCGTAGGTGATTACTACATGATGGACAAATGGGTACACCTACAGCTGGAGCATCTAATTGGTCATGATAATCACAGGAAGTACATTTCAGAGTCCAGAGGTTACCATGTACCTCGTGAAGAGAATGCGATCCTGCTCTTCGATGAAGCCCATCTACATTCTGTGTTATGATACTTTTTAAGTATCCTTTTTGCTCCCACTTCACTAATGTCTCATGTGCAGGATTAGGACTGCACTTCAAAATGAGATCTTGTCTCCAAGAATACCACTCCCATACTAATTGTGGATTTGCTCTAAATGCATCTGGAGTTGCTAATTGCATGGCATCGTATTGCTTCCATAATCCATCTGCACCCCTAAATGTAGGAACATTACTTTCTCTTGAGATTCCAGCCCCAGTCATTGCGATTAGGTATTTTGACTGCTTAATGATATTGGTAGCCTGCTTGATAGAGAGTTCATCCTGCATAATCATCGCCCAAATCTTATGAAATGAATCTTAAGATTGTTCTCCAAGACACTGCTGCCCCCGCCGTCAATCTTATTAGGCGCCACCTGTAGAAATTATTCACTATTGTGAATGATTACAATGGGGGTACGTGATGTCTCAAGCAGAAAAGAAGCAAGAAAAGCAAGTTAAGAGAAGAACCTGGATGATGCCACAGGAAGTAGAAGTGTGGTATGTTCTTCCTGCGATACGGCGTGAGATAGCCAGAGTTATGAAGACAAAAGAAGTACCTAGAACTGGTGAGGACGGAAAGACCAAACAACACAGGATTACACAAAAAGAGATTGCTAAGATGCTTGGTGTGACAGAACCTGCAATTACTCAATACCTTCTAAAGAAGAAAGGAATGAGATCTCGAGGCGACCAAGTCGTCATTCCTGAGAGATTTCTCCCTGAGATTGATAGATCTGCTGACAAGATGATAGCAGGTTTTGAAAAGGGATTAAAGGAAGATGACATGTTTGAAATCATGACCCGAGAAGTCAACAGAATCATCAAAGTCATTAGAAACGATGGTGCCATGTGTGATATCCACAGGCAGTTTTCTGCACATGTTAAAGGCGATTGCAGCGCGTGTGATAGATAGACAGCAGGGCAAAGGCTTAATTCATTAATATGGCCACTCTTTGATTAGATAGGGTGGACATTATTGACCGGAGAAATCATAGTCACTATAGAAGATTCCTATGCGATTGTCAAAATATCTCGACCTGAGAAAATGAATTCAGTCACGAAAGCTATGTTAGAGTCATTCAACGAATCTGTTTCAAGGATCGCCAACGAACCAAATATACGAGCACTCATTTTTACAGGGGAAGGTGCAAAGGCTTTCAGTGCCGGTTTTGATCTCGACACAATTCAAGGACTCGAAGGTCAAGCAGCCACAGATTTCTTCAAATTATTGGAACGAACAATGCGTTTAATCCGAGAGAATAGGACATGCATCACAGTTGCAGCAGTCAATGGGTATGCAATCGGTTTTGGTGCTATGGTCGCTCTAGCATGCGACTTCAGAATCTTTTCAGATAGTGCAGTATTCAGACTTCCTGAAGTCGAACTCTCAGTCTTTCCCGGCGCCGGAGCTTCATCAAATCTCCTGCAATTGGTTGGACCAGCACGAGCAAAGGATATTCTATTGACAACAAGAAAGGTCTCCGCAAAAGAAGCCATGCAGATTGGACTGGCAGATATGCTAGTCAATCATGATGATATTATGGAGAAGAGTATCGAGTTTATTCAGGAGTTGCTTAAGAAGGATCCAAAGATTCTGATCAGAACCAAGACTCTCATCGATGGCATGACAGGTAAAGAACTCTCGGAAGCAGAGGAACTTGAAACAGTATATTTAGACGAATGGCTTCGTGAGTTATAGAACAATGATGCTTGACTTCAAAAAAACACAGACCCATTGTTTAATTAGGAGTTATGAGGGAAGAGCAGTCTCCAATTTGGAGAGATGATAATCATGGCTAAGAAGGCAGTTATTGCAATCGGAGGTAATTCACTCATTACAGATAAGGATCACAAGACAGTCCCGGATCAGTACGCTGCAACAGCAGAAACCTGTAAGCACATAGCAGATATGATTCAACAAGGTTGGGACGTTGTGATTACCTCTGGAAATGGCCCGCAAGTCGGTTTCATATTAAGACGTTCTGAACTGGCAGAACATGAGCTCCACCCTGTCCCCTTAGACTATTGTGGAGCAGATACTCAAGGTGCCATTGGATATATGATTCAACGAGCATTATACAATGAATTTCACGAGCGAAATATGACAAAGTATGTAGCGTCCATTGTCACGCAGGTACGTGTTTCGAAGGAAGATCCTGCATTCCAGAAACCAGCCAAACCAATTGGCAGCTTTATGGATGAAAAGACAGCCAAAAACAAAGAAGAGAAGGATGGCTGGATTGTCAAGGAAGACTCAGGAAGAGGTTGGAGGAGAGTTGTAGCCTCACCTATCCCAAGAGAGATTATTGAGCTACCAGCAATCAAAGCGCTGATTGAGGATGGTATAGTCGTTTACGCCGTTGGTGGTGGCGGTATACCAGTTATCGCGGATGATACTGGCAAACTCGAAGGAGTGGCTGCTGTAATTGACAAGGATCGAGCCTCTAGTCTTCTTGCGACCGGACTTGATGCAGATGTTCTGATTATCTCCACTGCTGTCGAAAAAGTCTACCTAAACTACGGTAAGGAGAATTCCCAAGCAATAGACAAGATGGATCATATCCAAGCCCAAAAATATATTGAAGAAGGACACTTTGCTCCAGGTAGTATGTTACCAAAGATAGAGTCATGCGTCGAATTCATCAAGAATGGAGGAGACATGGCAATCATAACCGATCCGCCAAACATATCCCGAGCAATTCGTGGAGAAACAGGAACAACTATCGTACGAGGTTTTGCTATCCCACCACCTCCAGAGCGAAGAAGTTGATACAAACCGGCACATTAATCGAGAAGAATGTTCTGTTGAAACACGATGCATGATGAGTCCTGAACAAGTCAAAACAGACAATGCGCCAAAGGCGATTGGTCCGTACTCACAGGGAATCAAGGCAAATGGATTTGTGTTCTGTTCTGGACAGATCCCAATGAATCCAAAAACTGGAGAGTTGGAGAGTGGATCTATCACTTTGCAGACGCGACAATGTCTTTCAAACATCAAAGGCGTCATTGAGGCAGCTGGGTCCTCAATGAGTAAGATTGTGAAATGTACCGTATTCCTGAGAGATATGAACGATTTTACTGAGATGAATGCTGAGTACGCAAAATGGTTCTCTGATCCAGCACCATCCCGAGCTGCTGTTCAAGTGGCTCGATTACCAAGAGATGTCGGGATTGAGATTGAAGCAATTGCTGAACAGTAAGAAAGCCTAGTGATGTTATAGGTGATTATAAGTAACCAAGAAGACGATTCTCTGTCAATCGTGAGAGTTAACTCTCATAGTTGGACGCACGTATTGAGGAGTATTGGGCATGTCAGCCGCGCCGCTGCCGTTTCCAGGATCAAAGCTCGAGCAGAGTGTTATCAACATCGCAATAGTTGAAGAGCAGTCACTCCTCTTTTGAATGAATAATAATCATCTGAATCATATGCTTGAGTATTCAAAATATCTAACATGCTGAAGCGAAACTTTGGTGATTTTTTTTATGCTCTCAGAACAATGTTTTTCTATACTCGCGCATCGCTCGGAGATGAATATAATCTATTCTGCACGCCCTTCTAGGCGAGGAGTGAACTCGATTGGTATCTCCGCAAAACGATAACAATGGCGTTGATGTGCTACTTGGTGAAGCATCATCTCTCATTGAGAATAAACTCTACACCGAGGCACTTCATACACTTCAACGAGGTCTATCGATGGATCCAAACAACCCAAAGGCGTGGGAGAAGATTGCCATATGTAATCTGGAGATGGGCAAACCAAAGAAAGCAATTGAGGCACTGAATAATCTTGTTAGAATACAGCCAAGCTCACAATCAGGCTGGGCAGATAAAGGATTGATACATCTACTATTGAATGAAACAGCAGAGGGAATAGGAGCACTCCAAGAAAGTGTTAGATTGAATCCCAGGAGAGTTCGAGACTGGGAGTTACTAGCTTCAGTATTAGTGTCCGAAGAACGTTGGGATGAAGCTGTTGAAGCAATTGAGATAACTCTTGATCAGAATCCTAATTCAGCAATTACTTGGTACAATCTAGCTCTGTGTTATCTATTCTTTGAAGAGTACAGTCTAGCTATTCAAGCAGTTGAAACTGCATTCACATTAGATCCCTCTCTTAGAGAGTTGGCAGAAGAATGGGTAGACATGATAGACGAGGATGCAATTAGTGAAGACTATCCTGCAATCTCAGGAGTTGCAGCGAGTTAACTACTCCTTAGGAGTACCCTTTTCATAAGAGTCCAGTGAAACAAGTTCTGTTTCAATTGATTGGATAGTTTTAGTCAACTTGAAATTCTTTGCCGCATCAAGAGCTTGAACCAAAGCAGACCTTAATCGTTCAATCTCCTTAGCTCGTTCATTTTCTTCTGTGAAGTTCTTTAATTCCTCTAGTTTTTTCGGTATTACGTTGAGAAGGCTTTCTATTGCCTCAGAGGCTTCATCCTTATTGGTGAAGATTTCATCCGGTCCAGATGCGTAAGATGATATGATTCGACCGATTTGCCCAAATATTTTCGTATACTCCTGAAGAGCACTTGATAGAATTTGATGTACTTCTCCTTCTTTCTCGGATTCTTCCAACGCACTGGAAATCTTAGCAATTGCGCCTTCGAGATATTCCTTCCTTTCAGAGAGGTTTGTGCGCTTGCGTTCCATCCAACGCCACTCGTTTGATATTTTCCGAACTAGTGCCAAAGCTTGATTGATAGTTTCCCTGTATTGATCGTACTTCGCCATAGCTTCAAGAAAATCAGTTTCGAGCGTGTCAATAACATTTGTAAGCTGAAAGCTTAACATATCTGCACTTTGTGCCTCAGCAAGGACACGACTTTCCTTGATAGCCCTACTAGTTGTAGCCCAGAGCTTTTCAACTTCTTCGGGATTTCTGTCAGTGTTCTTCTTGACTTCAAGTTCCTCAGAAAGCTGATGTATTTCTTGGTCAAGGGCTTGTAATTCCTGTACTTTAGCTTTAAGCAGAGCTTTACCCAAGCGTGCATTCAACTCATCCATCAATAGCTTACGTTCTTCAGGTACTTCTTGGAGGGTATGAGCATTATCAATAATAATCTGTAGAGCATTTTCGAACTCAATAACTGCCTCATAAAACATAGATTCTTGGTAGCGTTCATCCCCTCTGTGTTCAAGTTCGAGAGCACTCTCAAGCACATCATAGGGAGAAGTCTTGAGAAGGCTGTCTTTTAATAATGCATGATCACCAACGCTCACATCGAGAGGCGTGCCGGAAACGGATATACGGAGGATAGATATAACATAGGGATTCACAACATATAGTAAATCATGATCTGCGGTAAGAAACTCAATTCTGTTACTATCAAGTTTTATGTAGCCAATTTCTTCGCCTCTATTAACATCCCAGAGGGTTATCGTGCCAGGTGATGTTGCTCCAATTAGATAGTGCTCATTCGCCCACATTGTTGTAATCATGGATGAATTGTTAGCTTCCAGAGTGTGGGAAAGTTCCCAATCATTTCTATTATAGACGGCGACTTCTCCAGAAGGAGTCCCAACAAAGATGAACTCTGAATTACCAGCGACAACTCCGCCCTTTCCCTTCTTATCTAATCTTGCCAGCTCAGATGGGGCAGTGTCAGGATTTTTCAGCCAGACGCGGGGCTCTTCCTTCTTTGTGCTTGTGCAGATGACACGCTCGTCACACCATAAACTAGTGATGTCGGACTTATGGAGTTGCCAACTAGATGTTTCATGTGTATCCTTTTGTATAGATACAAGTCTACCATCCCTCGCTCCAACGAAGAAGTAATCACCCTGAAGAGAGGATGTTAATGCTTGGTAGCTTAATTCGAACCAACCTATCATTCCCCAGGTTTCTTTCTTCCAGACATAGACTCTTTTCTCACAAGTAGCGTAGATCTGTTCTGCGTCAACGTCCACAGCAAGCGGCTCAGTCAAGGTTTCACTAAGCTCTGCTACGAGTTGCCAATCCTTTTTTGACCATACTCGAACTCTCTGATCGCGACATGCAGCATAGACATATTTTTCATCATAGTCAATGTCTACAGCATCTACTTCAAGTTCCGATATGGTCTCATGACTCAAAATAGATGTTTCATTCGTAACCAAGGGTTAACAATCCGTCGCAGTTTTACTCTTCAACAGAGCTAAGGGTGTAATAACTGATTTTAAGACAACTTATGGAAGTTTCCTTTAGCGGAAAAAAGGCGGAAACAACGATTTATAGCACTTAGAACGGGAGTATACATGACACAATCGTTGAAAAGGGAGAAACCACACACAGAAGACACTTAAGATAACCACTAAAAGAAAGCCATACTAGATGGAGGTAGGTCACTTTGGACAGTCACGGCTGGAGACGCGAACTCGATAAGTTTGCAGAATTAAAAGGAATCCTAGTGTCGGTCAATCCGACTATGGAAGAACAGGCTAACAGGCAAGTTCGGAACCTCTACGACATCTTTGCCCAATTAAGTAAGCTTGAAAATGATCTCGCAACAGCGGGTATGCTGAAGAAGAGAAAAATACAGACTGAGGTTGACAAGACTGCAAGTGAGCTTGAAGATTCATTCATGAAAGCAACACGTGATTTTGCGGAGCACTATAGAAAAGAGCATAGAGATGTTATATCGATACTACCGAAGATTCAGGCAATAAAGCCAGCTGAGGCGAAAACAATCTCTACAATAAACTTCCCAGGAATTGGTGCTGGCGACCTGAAGGATTTCGAAATTTTGTTAGATTTCTCAAAAGTCTTTTCAAAATCATATCTTATAATCTATGAAGAAGTCGCACGTGAAATCAAATCAATTCTAGATGAGAATAAGGCAACTGTAGATACTTACGAGAGGCACATTACCATCGATAAGAGCGAGGTTTCAACTACAGTAGCTAATGATGATGTTACTGGTCTTTCGATGCGGGATATGATCATACTCAATGATAAGCTCTTAGAAGATAGAAAATACCTCGATGCGCGCAAGGATGAAGTCAGTAGACTTCTTGGTTCTTCATTAGTCAGTGATACAGAATCGCTTCAAGCGTCTGTAGAAACAGCCGCGAGACTTGGACTTGACCTGCCCATTGAGTTCTCACAACAGCTCAGATTGATAGCCAGAGATGCCAGTAAGGCAAATGATCTTACAACACTTGTAGCTCTTGAAAATCAGTTGCATACTTCCAAAGGAAAGATGGCCAATGTTCTAAGAGATAGAATAATCAATATCAAGCATGAGGTCACTCAAAAAATCGTTGAAGGTGGTATACCTACCACTTCTGAAGTTATTCCCAATCCTCCTACGGTGAGTGTTGAGGGAGAGGGTATTGCAGGTCTCCTTTCAAGCTATCAACGCATGGTAGAGTGGGAAGGTCAAGTAAGAATCGCCTTGAAAGAGCGTCTGTTTGAACTTCTTGATGATGTTGAAAAGGCATCGGAAGCCCCTGAAGATACTGGAATCAAAGATGTAGTAGGTGTGAGGCAATACATCGCGGAATCCAAAAACACTCTGAAGACTGCCGATATCGATGAAATGGTCAGAATCTACCTTAAGGCAAAGGCTATGGATGATGATTACCGTAAGACAATCATCGATAACATAAGAGCATATCTGAGTCGATTCAATGAGTTGGCAACATCTGCTGACAGAGTTTTAGATCATGCCCAGCTTAGTAAGAAGGCTCCTAAGGTTGAAGAACTAGAAGGGGGTATAACCTATCTACTCGAGTCTCTATTAACACTCAGAGGAGCTGTAGAAAGTGGAGTAGCAACCTTTAGAGAGGCATGCCAACAAGAAGTTGATGCAATAATCCAAGATCTACAGACCATTAAACCGGCATACGCAGAGATCTTCATGCCAATTATTGTTGAATTAGATGAAGGATCTAATCGAATCCAAAAGATGGATGATTTCGCAGAGATCAAATCAGAGATGCGTTCCATAAAAGAAACTATGCTCGCAAAAGCGAAAGATTCCTTGGAGAATCTCCGGTATAGACTTGGTGTAAAGATTCGACTTGCAGCTGCTAAACTAATGGGTGCAGGCGTCGAGATTCCCCCAGAAGTTCAGGAAGCCATTAGCGAACTAAACAACGTTCACGTTGCTGCAGATACAGTTTTTGCCCTACCAGCAATTGCCAGAAAGATGATAGAGATTTATGAGAAGAAAATCTCATCCAACGTTATTAGTAGACTTGGGAGCGAGGTTGACGAACTCTATACATCACTAGAACGGGCTAAGAGCATTGGAGTAAAGGTCGATAAGGAGCTTAAGATGCTTCAAGATTTGAAAGATAAGCCACCATCTGAACTCGAGGAAGCTGCTGATGCCTTCGATAGGTTGATGGGCTTAACCACTTCACCTCAGGTTCATAAGAAAATTAGAGACAGAGTTAACGAAGCATACATTCAGATTAAAAACGCTGTGACACTATTCGAAGACCAAGGAATGTCAGAGTTTGTTGAGAGATTAAAAGTACTCATCGAGCAAGTCCCAGCAAAGCTAGAAAATGAATCGCCTCATGTTAATGATGCACTTGATGTCTGTTTGACCCTTGCCAATATTCAGGAGGAGATGCTGACAGTCATTAAGAACATTGCAAATATGAGCCGAGACAACTATGATAGAGAACTTAGAGAAAAGAGCCAGTACTATTCAACAATCGAGAGAGTCGTTGAGAATCATCAGGCGGACTTCAGCAAGCTCGTGTTCGATATCAAGAAGATGAATGAGCTAGAGTCAACGTTGAATGTACTATCCAATCTTGATGAAACCATCACGTGTTTCCATGAGCTAGAAGAGATGAGAAAAGCTTGGCTCGAAAAAGCCATCTCAATGGATGATTGGCACAAATCACTTAGGATGTTCATGACAGGCTTCAGTCCTGCTGCCAAGGCAGATGAACGAGACAAGTTCATTGATGATGCAATAAGGAAAATCAAAGAAACGTATTCTAGAGAGGATATTAGCTCTTATCTGAGTTGGGCAATCAAGGAGAGCGCCCAGGCTTTAGTTGGAAAGAGGAAATCGTAGGAGTTACAATCCATGTTTGGTACCAAAACACCCCCCGCAGATACAGGTGATGAAACGACAAAAGCAGCTGAGCTCTTCGCTATAGGGATAGGAGAGTGCGGTTCGAATATTGTCGGATCATACCTTCAAACAAGCCGTGATAATAAATTACCTTCACGCGTTCGAGGATACCTTCTAATCAATACAGATAGAGCTGACCTCACCAAGGTCCGACAGAAATATGGGATTCCCAAAGAAAACACCCTTCTCTATGGAGCCTCGGAAATTGGTGTCGGTGGTCGGTTCATGGATGGGTATAATGCGATTATGGAATCCAAGGACATCATCTTCGACCAGCTCACAAACTTGGGTTTTGAGGGAGTGTCTGGTTTCTGTATCTTTACCTCCTTAGGTGGTGGTACAGGATGTGGAGGAACTCCAGCCTTAATCGAACTCCTAAAGCAGAGGTTCCAAGAGGAGGAGGGTCGAAGAATCTTCGTCTATGTCGTTGGCATTTTACCCTTCGAGGGACAGTCAAGTGAGGCACTCAACTCAATATGGGCAGTGTCCAAACTACTGCGAGCCCAGCTTCAAGAACGTGGCGCAGATCTCACAATCCTACTTTCTAACAGAACCATGCTCAAACGTATACTTCAATGGAGAAAAGGCGATACTGTTGATTATCTAAGGAGAGAGCTTGATGTCGATATTGCAGATATTGACTCCATCGAGAGTATGGTTCCATCAACACTTGATGAAGCGAGCGCTGCGGAGGCAAGGACCGAGCAAGCGTTTGTTGAGCTGGTTAATCCACTAGCTCTAGATGTAGTCGAGGCAATGCTTTCACCTGGTGTCTGGGAGAGCAAGAAAGATGTCTTTCCCACAACAGATCTAGCAGACTATGCACGAAAGCTTGACCCTGTTGTCGTGCCAGCACTATACACGGATATTGGTCTTATTCCGGATGCTGGCAGTATGCCAAAACAGCTTAGAACCATGATTGACTACGCTGTGACAGAGTGCAGCTATGCAGATGTTGGTGATGAGCCCAATGCAGAGAGTGTGTACTATGTCATGTCAGGTCCAACGCACATAGCAAAGGCTGAGTTTGGTATGCATTTGAAGGAGGCTTTGGAGAAATTCATCGCACCAGGAGCAGCGATAACTCCGTGTTATGTACAATACCATATTCCTGATGCCAAGACAAACCTTCTCCTGCTTCTTGGCCTGCCAAAAATACCTGAACTGGTCACAATCATAAATGAGGCAACCCAGCTTGTGAACTTGCATAGTGGTGCATCACCTCTGAAACAAGGGTGGTTCATGCGATCCAAGGGTACCTCTAGAAAAGAACTAGTCGATGCTATCAATGATTTCCGTGAACTCTTCAGCTACTACATGAGTCCCGGAGAAACAATGGAATAGTGGAGTGTGAATACTTGTCTGATGACAGTTCTTACCACTCTGATGACCTAATTGACAGGCTATTACTCATTGTGACTCTCAATTCCACACTAATTCATTTCCTCTTGAGTTCTCAAGTTGAGGAGAGCATAGACCCGGATAGAGTCGATTCCCTCACTCAGGGTCTACTAAGAACACGAAAATGGATGGAAGAAGCCACGACAATGAAAGGGGTACCACCCTCAACTCAGAATATTTTGAGCCTTATAGTTAAACGGTTAGCTCAGATAGAGAGTCTTCTACCAAAACTATCTAATAAAGCAAAAGAAGCAGAGAGAACTCCAACGCACGAGATTCTATCTTTCCTGGATTCAGGGCAAGAGGCTGGGGCTGCTCAAGCCAGGACTTCAGCTCACTCGCAAAGTCCTGAAATGGATCTTGTCCCCCTTGTTGGTGATGAGCCTGTCAAAACTATGGAGCCATATCGAAAGGTCGATGTAGAAGATGATCAGTTCGGTCTCATAGGTCAGACTCAACGCTTAGTTCAACAATATAGCCAGAGGTGTCACGTACTTCTACCGACCTTCTGGTTGGAAGTTCTGAGAGAGGTTCACAAGTATAGATCGGATTCACCATATATCGGAGATGTCATTGAGCTACCATCTCGTATCTTGGTCAAAATCACAAAAGGCTTGTTGACTGAAGCACCAGGTGCCAGACTCTTGCAGGATCTAATGAAGGATCGTCAGCAGGAGAGCTACGCTAGCGGATCAGAGATGGAGCGAATAGAACGAGCAGTAGCTAAGTATTTCGCTGGCGTGGAAGGTGTCCTGAAAGAAGGCAAACTAAATGTCCAAGAAAAGATACTTGAAGCTCAGACAGCCTTTGATGGATTCGGATGGGGTGGACCTGAGTTGGAAAAACGCCTCATCAAAAGATTGAATCAAGAGTGTGAGGAAGCCCTTCATAATGCAGAATCTGCAACCGATGAGGCGAGACAAGTGATCTACGCAGAGGTCACGAAGATGCTCTGCAAACTTCAACACGCGATTCTTGCTGAGCCTCGGCTTCAAGAAATACTTGCACAAATGAAGCCATAGTTAGAGAGGAATGAATTTCATCAGAAAATTGGCACAGCTCATATAAGGGATAACTACACGTGCAACAAAGAAACAATGAGGGAGAAAGATGACCGGTCTAAGGACAATGTTGAATCCAAAGGTCACTGCAGTCGTCGGAGTGTCTACATCCAATCCATTCTCACCCGGGAATGTTATCTTTCGAAAACTGGCTTTTGAGAACGGACTCCGAACTTATCCAATCAATCCAAAGGGAGGATTTGTTGAAGGAGTTGAGGTTTATAGATCGATATCAGAAGCGCCAGATGATATTGATCTTGTTGTTATTTCAGTACCTGCCAATTATGTTGCGGGTGTTTTGAAGGAATGTGGTGAAAAGCGAATAAAGGCAGTAATCGTCGTTTCAGGTGGTTTCAGTGAGGTTGGACATGAGGGTATAAAACTCCAGGCAGAAATAATAGACATTGCGAACCAATATGGCATCTCTATGGTGGGGCCGAACTGTATTGGTGTTTATGTTCCCGAGATGTTGGATACTTTCTTCCTACCCTCAGAACGTGTGGCACGCCCAAGGAAAGGACATGCCGCAATCATATCTCAGAGTGGTGGTTGGCTTATAGAAAGATTAGAGGAGTTTGCAGATAGAAGAGTTGGAATCGCAGCTGCGATCTCTATAGGCAACCAAGCTCAGACAAAGGTCACAGACTTCATCGAGTACTTCGGTAACGATAACAATGTGAATGTAATCCTATGTTATATCGAGGGATTCGGAGAAGGTGAGGGTCGTGAATTTGTCAAAGCCTGCAGAAAGATTGTCACGAAGAAACCAGTAGTTGTGCTCAAGGGAGGAGAGTCGGAAGCTGGCCATCGAGCGACACAGAGTCATACATCATCCCTAGCTGGGGATCAAGCAGTTGCAGGAGCAGCTTTCACACAGTTTGGTGTAATCCATGCAAAGGATGAAGATGAAGTAATGGCATATGCAAACATCTTCTCATACAAACCCAAGTTTATGATGAGCAATAGAATTGGAGCCCTTACTGTAAGTGGAGGGCATGGAGTCATTGCAAGTGATGAAGCTTCAGGATACGGTCTCGAATTCCCACCATTCTCTGAAGATGAACAACGGATGATGCGAGAAGTCATGACACCAGCCTATCAAGGAATTGCATCATTTAGAAATCCATGTGATCTCACAGGTAGTGCCTCTGATATTGATTATGAAAAAGTCTTGGATAAGATGCTTACAATTGATAATATAGACGCAGGTCTCTTGCTCTTACTTCCTTATGCACCCGGTATTTCGCTTCAAATTGGTGCACGAGTTGCCAATGTCGCAAAGCAGCATACCAAAACTGTTGTTGCGTATGTACCTGACTTGGATAAGTATGAAGTCATAACTAGAGGGTTTGAACTAAACGGCATTGCCGTTGCTGACACAATTGAAGAAGCTGTTCAAATGTTGAATGGGATTCGACAGAGGACCAAGTTTCTACAAAGAATTGGTGCCGCTTAATTGCCTCCAGCTACCTTCTTGTAATCAATATCAAGAGAACGTAGAGCTTCTACTAGTGAGCCCTTAATTATAAGCTGCTTAGATGAGAAGTCAGCCATATTTGAACACCCTGTAAGGTACATTGCGACCTTTAATCCTTCAAGCATCCGTTCAAGCTCAACAACTACATCAAGGCTAGAACCAAAGGTTGCGGGGCGTAATAGTGGATGGGCAACACCCGCAGCAATTGCACCTAGACTTAGCGCTTTTGCTATATCAAGACCAGACCTGATACCACCTGTTGCAATGACATCGAGTTCAGTAGAGTCAAGAACCATAATGATACTCAGAGCTGTTGGAATACCCCAGTCCCAGAATTCGCTTCCTAGTTGAGCCTTCACTTCATCATCATCCTTGAGTGCACGGAAATATTCCACACCAGACCAACTGGTTCCGCCAACACCTCCTACATCAACACCATCTACTCCAATCTCTTCTAGACTTACTGCCACTTCTGAGGAAATCCCAGCACCTATTTCCTTCACAATGACTGGAACATCAACAGAGTCAACTATTGCAGCAATACTCTCTGTCACTCCTTCAGAGTTGCAATCACCTTCCGGTTGGATGGCTTCTTGTAGAGGATTGAGATGAACTGCAAGAATATCTGCATCAATCATTGAAACAGCATCTGCAGCGAGGCCAACATGGGTCGCGCCGATATTGGCTATGACTGGTACGGAGGGAGCTTTCTCTCTTACAATTTTAAAGGTGTCAGATAAGGAGGGATCTTCAATAGCGGCTCGTTGACTGCCTACACCTATTGGAAGTCCGAGCTCCTCAGCAGCCGATGCCAATCTTTCGTTAATTGAAAGGGTTTTAGGATGACCACCAGTCATGGCAGCAATGACAAGGGGAGCTGCAGCTCGAAGACCAAAGAAGTTGGATGTAAGGTCAATCTTGTTCTTATCTATCTCTGGCAATGCATTGTGAATGAAATCAATGTCTTCGAACATTGTAGACCGACGACATTGTACATCTTCACTAAGACATATCTCAATATGCTCTATTTTTCTGCGACGTGTCATTGATGCCTCAGATTCATCAAAATCCGCTTCATCCAGACCAATAGATTTGTCGTAGACCATCCGTTTTCCTCCGAGCTTAGCATTTGAGTAGGAAAAAACACAGATAGCACTTGTGGTTGAGTCAGTTAAGACGGAGTTGTGGATGATACTTGCGTGATGCGAAGACTTTATTCCGGACGTGAATGAAATGTGAACCAAGTGGCGAAGATGGCAGATGAAGAAAAATATCGAGTAGAATCTCGAGAAGAAGAAGAGGAACAAATAGAGAAAAAGGGGTTCTTTAGACCACTTCCAGAGAAAAAACAGGAATACAAGGTGGTCGAAGGTAAGCGGCCTCAACCAATTGTCAAGTTACTTGGTATTTCAATGAAAGAGAAGAAACGTGACCTCATCATCCTGCTATTAATGCCTTTTCTCACAGCCTTGATAGACACAGCGATTTTCTCATTTGTGACAGTAAACATTTGGGAGGGTTCTGCGACCTATCTATTCTATATACCTACTCTTGCCGCAATCCCCATCGGTCTTACAGTATCAGAAACAGGCCCTGCATTGATTGGTGGATTCCTTAGTGCAGTATTCTTCCTGATCTTCTTTGTGCTTTTTCTTATGTCTCCTGTAATAATGGTTCCTGCACTTGGGATTGGTGAGTTCTTTATTAGTGGCATTGCACTAGCTATAGGGTATATCATCTTTGTAGTAGTTGCGAGCCTTCTGGGTTCAATTATCGGGACAATAATGAGAGAGTTTTTGTAATAATAGAAACCATCACCTACTCTAAAATGAATTAGAATAGGCGGAGAAGCCCTTTCCGGACATGGTATATTTTATTAGGAGACTTCTTGACGCGAACTTCGCATGATACGGATTGGTGTCCTCATCAGTGGGCGAGGCACAAACCTTCAGGCACTGATTAACGCTCAAGACCGCCAAGAGCTAAAAGGGACGATTGTTGTTGTTGTTAGCAACAAGACCAAGGCAGTTGGTATCGAACGAGCGAAGAAAGCTGGAATACCAGTTGAAATAATCACCAAAAAGATCTACCCTGATCGTATGGATTTCGACAGACAGCTGGCAAAGATTCTGAAAGCGTATCAGGTGGACCTCATCGTCCTTGCGGGTTTTATGCGTATATTATCTCAAAATTTTATAGATGAATTTCGCGCTAGTGTGATCAATGTGCATCCTTCTCTCTTGCCAGCCTTCAAAGGTGTGAAATCTCAATGGCAAGCCATTGAGCATGGCGTAAGGGTATCTGGATGTTCTACACACTTTGTTACTGATGACATGGATGCAGGACCAATAATTATGCAAAAAGCTGTAAAGGTCTTACCTGATGATTCAGGCCAATCATTAGCTGACAGGATTCTTCCCGAGGAACATAAATTACTCGT
>JAEOUM010000238.1 GCA_016839275.1 Candidatus Thorarchaeota archaeon | reverse complement strand
TGATACCTGTTGCCCCCACTGGATGACCGTACCCCATGAGACCACCTCCGATGTTGGTTGGTACCTCACCGTCGAGGAAGGTCTGCTTGTCGCGGACGAACTCCTTGATGTTCTCCTTATCACACCAGTGCAGAGCCTTGTAGATCTGGGTTTCAGAGGAGCTGAAGGCATCGTGAATCTCAGCCACATCAACTTCCTTTGCAGCCTTCTTGTATTCGATACCAGCCATATCATAGGCAACCTCGCCAGACTTGCGACAGGCTGCGAACTCGGTCATGTCAGGGTAGCCCTTGCCATACTGCTCGTTCCAACCTGGAAAGTCGATACGGTCGCCAGCTCGGATGGTGCAACTGCTTAAACCAGCACCATCAATGACGACATAGTTGTGGGGTGCATGCTTCTTTGCCCACTCTTCAGTTGTGACGAGAGCAAAGGCACCACCACGACTCATCAGACAACAGTCCAATCGCTTGAGGGGGTAGCTGATGAGGCGACTCTCCATGACGTCGTCAACTGTAAGGGTCTTCTTGTGGTAAGGGGATTTTGGATTTGTGTAGTCACTCCTGTACCACTGGCTCTTTGCATTGTCAGCGGCATAGTTCCTGTTCTTCATTGCAGCCATAGCAAAGTCCTCCTCAGTCAGATCGTTCTCTTTCATGAATTTGTAGGCCATAGCCGCATAATAGATAGGGTAAATGCCGCCAGCAAGCGCCTCGTATCTTGTATCGGAGGCGAGAGCAATGAACTCACTCCCCTGCGACTGGGTCACGTTATCCATCTCTTCCCAGCCAAAGACTCCGACCACATCGAAGAGTCCTGACTTTATTGCCATGAAGGCACCATATAGCGCGGACCCTCCGGTGTTTCCACCATTCTCAATTCGCACGTGGGGCAGACCCACAAGACCAAGGTGGTCATGGACTATCCATTCAGGACAGAGCTGCTTGCCAAAGTGTACTGAGAAATGCGAGTATACCATAAACTGCAGGTCCCTGAGAGTGAAGTCAGGGATATCCTGTTGCGTTTCAACAATACAATTGGCAGCCATAGCCTCTGGCGTTATATGCATAGGATAGTCGAAGGGAGTTGCCGCACCACCTGCGATGCACACTTTTCGACTCATAATATATCACGAATCCGATTTTCGCTGTCCGAGGGACAGACGATTCTGAGCCAACACGAAGACAGCGGACATTTAACAGCTTCGGAGTAGAACAATTATGATAGTATAATGTCAGGAAATGATGAGACCCCAGGATATTGAGATACTTCATGCTTGGACTCTTGGCTATCTTCTGTTTTCTGCGAAGTTCAACTTTTGGCAGTTCTTTTGGAACTATGAAACAAGCAATTCTGGAAGGAGGGATTGAGCCATGTTTTTGAGATATTTCATGCCAGAGGTTTTTGAGGCCTTCAGCACCTTCCTGACCAGTTTCTCTGAGTCAGATGTGCGTCCTTGTTTGAATCGGAACTTGGCCTTCAGAAGCATGGCTTGAGATTCGATACCAGGGAGGTCCTGCTCTTGTACCTGCTCCATTAGCTTTTGCATCCATGGACCTGAGATGTCAGCATTCAACCTCTCTTTCCCATATGAGAACATCTCAATCTCTACATCTGTTAGATGAATGAGTGGCTGATTCGTGCCCGGAAAAGAACCAAAGATTGAGTGTGCCTGCTCCAGTTCAAACTTCGCTGATGGAAAGTCATGTCGTTTCTTAAGCAACAATCCATCCAGAAAATGTATCCATCCTAAATCCTGGTCAGACCCACGCCTTGGAGGTTGGTCCCTCGCAAGATCCAAAATCTGAGCGGCTTCATCAAGTCGGTCTAGATTAAGTAATGCCCTCGTTTGTTGAACATAAGGCCACCAAATCTTTTGACTTTGATATCCCTCTAATACATTGTTGACTATTTCCAGCGCTCGGAGTCCATTCTGCATCTGATTGTATTGTTGTGCAATCAATAGTCTATGAAAAGCCGCATGGGAATCCAGACCAAGGGATTCAGCGAGGCGAACATGCTCTTCAAGATGCTTGACTGCTGTTTCATACTCACCTCGTGCTTGAGCAATGAAACCCAATGCCAAGTCATTCAATGAGAGGACATATGCACATCCGAGCGCTTCACTAATGCTTCTCTGACTCTTTAGAATGCTCAGAGCTTCATTAAAATTCACATTCTTAATCATATTCGCCTTATCGTAGAGCAAAGCTGCTACCTTTGCAAGATCATCATTTTGATTGGCAATGGTGACTGCATGGTCATACCAAGTCTTTGATTCATCAATCTTATCTTCTCTTTGAAAGTTTCGTGCCCTGATATGATAAAGAAATGGAAGAAAGAAATTGAAGTCTTCATCATCTTCTATCTTGAATTCGAGGATTCGTAGAGGTTCCAAATCTGTCAATCGCTCAGGGTAATTGAGTGTGGATTCAATTTCTTCTCTCCAGATCATATAGAAGTGGCAGGCAATCCAATCATTCGGTGCATCCTTTAGAGCTGCAACAACGGTCTTCTGATGATCATCCCAGCTGACATTTCCCCATGGTTGAGTTGAAAGAACAAGAGGTTTCGCTAGGTCGGGTACTGCGACTCTCTTCTCTAATTCTCGAATCAGATTGATTTTCTGCTGATTGCAGGCATGAAAATAGGCAAAATAGTTCAACAATAGGGGACTAGTTACCTTGATTACTCGTTCGCAAAGCTGGTCCGCAAACTCATTGTAGTCTTTTGCCTTGTCCATAACTGCCTGCAGAATACTCCTGGTTTCTTCATCGATATGCGGGAAACAGGCAGTTATTGTACCAAGTGGCTTCATCCTCGCAACCTCAGACCGATGAAATTAGTACTATTCAGCTGACCTTCTAAATCAACATTTCGACTACAATGATGCAACGAACACAGGAACAAGTGATTCTGCAGTTCTTTCCTGCTGATTGACGATTCTGGGTCAACACCAAGACAGCGGGCATTTAACAGCTTCGGACGTAGAATAATTATGATAATATAATGTCAGGAAATGAAGAAACCATCAGGTCATTTAGATACTTCATACTTGGAGCTTTGGCTGTTTTCTGGACCTGCTTGAGTAATTTTCGCATCTCATCAAACCGTCCCTGTTTCCTGCGAAGTTCAGCCTTTAGTAGCAGGGCACGAGCCGCAATACCAGGCAGATCATTCTTCTCGGCATGTTCCACCAGTTTTGCCATATAGGGGCCAGATAAATCTGATTCTCTTTTCAGAGATTTGTCCGTGAGCATTTGGATTTCTATCTCAGTGAGATTAAGAAAGCAGATATTCTGGAGTACTGGAACTGGATCACTCTTCTGATTTTCCAGCACTTCTTCGAAAGCAGCAATGGCACCGTTAAAATCACCTTCTGCTTCATCCAGAATACCTTCCACCAATTGAACCCACTCCATTTGTCCAAAATGCCCTGACTTTGTTGCTAATTCGTACGCAATTGCAAGCTCTTTCCCAGCCTCATCATATCTGCCAAGGTTGATGAGAGCCCAAGCCAGTTCAGCATGTGGACGAGGAAGAAGTCGAATTGTAGATGCGCTTGACGCAAAATCGACTGCTATCTTAGCAAGCTCAAACGCTTCCTCTCCTTGTCCAATTTGGCTATACATGCATGCAATAAGATAGGAAGTGTATCGCGTATCTAGACCGAGTGACTCTCTGATTTTTTTATAATCCATATGATATTCAATTGCAGCATTCATTTCTCCTCTGAGTTGCATTATGAAACCCAATTCAAGTTGAACTTGGCCCACCGAGTGTTTGTGGCCTAATTTTTCAGCAAGCTCTCTACATGAGATGAGGAGGTCAATTGCCTGTTTTACATCAGTTTGTTTGATACGACTAGCCATCTGGATGATTATATCAACAATTATTATTTCATCATCAAACTCTCTAGCTACGACAAGAGCTTTTCTCAGTTGATCAATCATCTCTTTTCTTTTAGTTTCTCTATCATATTCAAGAGCTTTGAGATATAGAAGATATGTCTTGAAGCATGCCAAATCCTTGTTTGTTTCCACACCAGAGGTAATTGTATCAATTGGTCTAATGTCTATATCAGATTCTGGGTAGTACGAATCAGCTAATAACCTCCAAGTTAAATAGAGATGAGAGGCTAACCAGTCATTTGGAGCTGCCATTAGTGCTTTTTTCATTGATTTATTCGAATCGTCCCAGCTGACAACTTCACCTTTTCGAGCTCTTGTGAGCAGGAGTATAGGCGAGCCCAAATCTGATACCTTTCCAGCTGAAACCAATCTATCAACGAGAGTATACCAATCAAGCCACCATGCAAAATAGAGAGCGAAATAGTCTAGCAAAGGAGATGAGGCCTCTGCACAGACTCGATCACATAATTTCTCTGTGAAGTCCCCAAAGTTCTCGGCCTCATCCATTGCCGACTGAAGCACAGATCTGGTTTCTTCATCTACATGCGGAAAGCACATGGTTATG
>JAEOUM010000081.1 GCA_016839275.1 Candidatus Thorarchaeota archaeon | reverse complement strand
TCTTCAGCGAGTTCCTTTGATTTATCAAACCACGGACTCTCACGCTCGAACTCCCAGATTTCAACGAGCCCCTCCATCGAGCCTGTAACGACATATCTGCCATCTGGGGAAACAACAAGCGAATGGACATTTTCAGTGTGTGTCACGTCAGCTATGAGTACGCCGCCACGGAGAATCCAAACACGGACCGTTCCGTCCGATGAACCTGTGATAACATGTTGGCCATCATTTGTGATATAAATCGAAAGAATAGGAGCTCGATGACCTGTCATAGTCTTGAGCAGTGTGCCAGTTTCAAGATCCCACAGGTACACATTGCCATCCTGATCGCCTGTGAGAATATAGCGAGAATCAGCAGTCATAGACAAAGCCGTGACATGACCTTTATGTCCCTCAAGGGTCCTGAGGAGCACGCCCAGCTCGAAGTCCCAAATCCAAGCAATACCAGGATCTCTGTTACCTGGCATTCTTTTACTTCCTGAAATGAGGTACCGACCATCAGGACTAACAAGCATAGAATAGATACCTCTCTCATGGTCTGAGGTGCGAAGGAGAATCCCTCGATCGACATCCCAGTATCTCGCTAGTCCATCATCGCCTCCAGTGACAATATACCTCTGGTCTGGACTAACAGCAATTGCTGTAACATGAACAGAGTTTGGTGCGAGAGATCTGATTAATTCGCGATTCTCTAAATCCCAGATTTTGACAGCAAGATCCTTGTCCGCAATCGAAACAAGACGTTTTCCATCAGCCATGACAACAAGGCTGTATACAGGTCCGTTATGTCCAAGGAATTTGTGTATCTCTTTGCCGGACGCGAAATCCCAAAGTCGTATAGTAGTATCCTGACCGCCTGAGATTATTGTCTGACCGTCTGGCGTGATAGTTAAAGACCAGACCGTAAATTCATGCCCTTCCATTTGACAACTGGGCGTCATTTCACTGACCAAATGTATTCTCCCTCAGCGCAGCTAATGACATTCAATATAAAATCAATGAACAAAAGGTTGTCGCTTGCCAGGATGATATAGTAAAAAGATAGGGAGGGTGGCACTTAGTGCCACCGCAACAACTATACAACCCAACTAGATAGCTTCGGCCTGTACTTTCTTTTCCATCCCAAAATCAGCTGGCTTCATACTCTTGCGAAGTGCCCAGAGTGTTACAGCAAACAGTACGATGAGAGCAAAAATTGCTACGTACGTCATGGTTGCGGACACTGTTGTTTCTAGTAAGACTAGAAGCGGAGCCAAAATCAAAGCCAATAGATTGACCACTTTAATCATAGGATTCAGAGCTGGTCCTGCCGTGTCCTTGAGAGGATCTCCGACAGTGTCGCCCACGACACCACACTTGTGGCGTTCTGAACCCTTACCTGTATTGGCTTCGGGATTTCTAGGCTCATCTTCGATTGCTTTCTTCGCGTTGTCCCATGCTCCTCCTGCATTTGACATATACACAGCTAGGAGCTGTCCAGAAACGATGATTCCTCCGAGGAATCCTCCGAGAGCAGCTACACCGAAGAGAATGCCCACGATGAGAGGAATTGATACCGTGATAGCAGCAAGGGAAATGAGTTCCTTCTGAGCTGCAGTTGTCGAGATATCAACAGCCCTATCATAATCAGGTTTGACTGAGCCTTCGAGAACACCAGGTATTCTGAATTGCCGACGAACTTCCTTGACCATTTCGCCTGCGGCGCGTGTGACCGCCTTGATGTTTACTGCTGAGAACAACCAGGGCAGTGCAGCACCAAGTAGCAATCCTGAGAATACTCGTGGATCGTCAAGGAACAGGTGATCGAGACCTAATGGCTGAAGGGCAACAACGACAAAGCTATCAAAGAGACTTACTGCAGCAATGACTGCTGAAGCAATAGCTACTCCCTTTGTGATCGCCTTGGTTGTATTTCCTACTGCATCCAGCTCAGCCATAACTTTCTGAGACTCCTTATCGAAGTCACCGGGTGATAGCTCACCAATACCTGCAGCATTGTCACTAATGGGTCCGTATGAATCCATTGCAACATTATTGCCTGTGTGTGATAGCATTCCAATACCAATCAATGCAATACCATAGAGTGTCCACAGATTACCCTCAACTCCAACAACGAAAAATGGAGCAAATATTGCAGCTATTCCAGGGAGGAATAAGACTGTAGCAATACCAAAGGTGGACACAATCACAACTAGAGCGGCAACTGTTGACTCGTATCCTGCAACAATGCCTGAAAGGATGAATGTCGCAGTGCCAGTATCAGCTGACTTGACAATCTCTTGAACTGGAGGCTTCCTTAGCGATGTAAAGTAGCTTGTAATTGGATTGAAAGATACTGCAAGCATTACACCAACAGCAATAAGAATTCCAAATCTGATGTCGCCTACATAGAACCATGACAGAATCATGGTCAAACAAATTGTAAAGATGCTAGAGGCTTCATAAGACAGGAACATTGCTTTCTCAGCATAGACAGCACGTTTCTTCAACAATCTTGGCCAGACAGGAACCATTACGGTACCGATCATAGATGATATCACACCTACAGCTCTGACGAAGAGTGGAAAGACAACGACTGCGAGTGCTCCACCGGGAAGGACTGGGAACATGCCATCAACTGTTTCAAGATACAATACGATAGCGAGAATTAGTGATGAAACGATGGTGACTTCGTATGACTCGAATATGTCAGCAGCCATACCAGCACAGTCGCCTACATTATCCCCAACAAGGTCAGCAATTACTGCAGCATTCCGTGGGTCGTCTTCAGGAAGTCCCTGCTCGACTTTACCAACGAGATCAGCGCCAACATCAGCAGCCTTTGTGTAAATACCACCACCAACTCTCATGAAAAGAGCAAGAAGAGTACCTCCCAGACCAAAGCCGAGAAGTGCGTCAGGCGCTGCGATTCCATAGATGATGAAAATGATAGTACCACCAAGCAGACCAAGCCCATCGGTCAGCATTCCTGTAAAGGTACCACCTCTATATGAAATCGTAAGGGCACGATTATACCTATTTTCTCCTTCACGTGTAGCCTGTGCAACTCGAATGTTGGACTCAACAGCAATGCGCATTCCAAGTTGACCAACAATCAGTGAGAAGCTTGCGCCAAGAATAAAGGCCAACGAGCGACCAACACCAACAATTATGCGGCCTGCCGATGTATCACCGAATAAGACTTCAGTGCCTCTTTCTGGCGCTGTTATGTAAACGGTGAAAAAGAGAAGGATAGACAAAACAATCAATATTGGAACTATTGTCCTCAACTGTCTGTCCAGATATGATAATGCACCTTCCCTAATGCCGTTCCAAACTGTCTGCATCTGCTCAGTTCCTTTGTCCTGTGCTAGGACACCTTTCCTGAGCCACCAAGCATACACGAGACTCACGATAGCTGCTGCAATGACTGTCAGTATCATTAACTGCTCAATCAACAGCATTCCTGCGAATGTCTCGAATAACTGCATTTTATCATTCACCATCCCGTCTATCTACATGCTAATGTCATAGGAGCTCCATAGCGCATGTCTCGATACCGGTATGAATTTAGAGAGTGGCGAAAAAAAGTGACTCTTAAGGGTATCCTTCAAGCAATTATTTTGCATACTCTGTGCAAGAGTATTTTTGGAGCTATCTAGAATCATTCGAAATTTCAAATGGATGCATTTCATAGTCTAATTCTACTAAATGATGAATAAGGCTCCAATCTAACTGCTTCATTAACAAACGTAAATCAAATAACTTCAGATGAGTATTCAAAAAATGCGTGCATGGAGGAAGTTAGCGTATGGCAAAGATTTCTGTTGAGAGTATTTTCATTCTATCGATTTTTCTAATGAGTGTTATTTCAACCTCAATGGTCATCATTTATTCGCCTGTTCAGGCTAATTCTATCAGCGAAAGTAGTAAGACTATTGTCATTGGAACAACAGATTCTGTAGAGTATTGTTTGGACATGGCTCAGGATTACAGCTTCTTTGGCTGGAACATGATCTCATGCCTGAGTTCAGGACTTGTAGAAATTCAACCAGGGTCAATAGCAGGAAGTGAAAACATTTTACCAGCACTTGCTGAGAGTTGGAATGTCTCTGAAAGTGGCTCAATCTGGGATTTCAATCTTCGAGAAGGAGTTGTATTTGAGAGTGGGGCTGCATTCAATGCATCAGTTGTAAAGTATACTTTCGATAGAAATTGTAACCTCACGGGTGAAGGGCTCTTTGAACAAGATGGTCCGCAACTCAATATCGGGTATGACAATATCATTGACAATGTGACAATTCTGAGTGAATTTGTTGTCAGGTTCTGCCTTAAGATACCATTTGCTCCCTTTCCTCAATTATTATCAATTCCCCCCTCATATATGGTAGATCCTACGTATGCACCGATGGATCAGCTTGTGACATATCTCGAGGGAAATCCAAGACTAAGTCATCCCTGTGGACTCGGTCCTTTCATACTTGAGAGCTGGACAAGAGTCGGTTACACGGATACCGAGATCCAACTCATCGCGAATCCGGATTATTGGGACGCATCTTCTGAAGAACCAAAGGTCGATACAATTATTGTCAAATTCTACCCGACCTATACTGAACTTGCCTCAGCTAAGATTGCAGGGGAAATTGACATAGTCTTTAGAAGTCTGACAGCCACTCAGTTACAATCATTCATGGCAAACGATGATTTCGAGGTTTATGAAGGACCTAGCGGCCAGATTCAATATCTTTGCTTCAATCAAGATTTCTATCCATATAATGAAACTCTAGTTCGCCAAGCAATTGGAGCAGCTCTCAATCGAACATATCTCTGTGAGGCTGTATTCCAGAATCAAAACATACCTCTTCTAAGCATTGTGCCTTCAAATCTGGAATATCATCTACCATCATTTGCTACATATGGAGACTCAAATTATACTTTTACAATAACAACTCTTCAATCATTTGGGTATAATGCGACCCACAAATTAGCGCTCGATTTATACTATGAGTCGTCTGGGCGTTATCCTCAGAGTCAGCAACAGGCGCTGGTTTATCAGATGCAATTGGAAAGCACAGGGGTCATTGATGTCACAGTTACTGCGCTTGACTGGCCAAGCTACAGACTTGCAAGGAACGCTGGAACAATGCCAGTCTTCACCTACGGATGGTACTATGACTATCCAGATGCTGACAATTTTGCATTCTTACCTTTTGCTTCATGGCTAAACCTTGGGTATGATGAAACATCCCCACAGGG
>JAEOUM010000080.1 GCA_016839275.1 Candidatus Thorarchaeota archaeon | reverse complement strand
ACTGAGTTGTCTAGATATTATCTCTCTGCCCATATCCCTACCTCTTTGAATCTTACCATTGAAAATTGCCCATTCGTATAGATGAGCAGCAATACTATCACTCTGGGTGCTCATTGAAACTGAGATTGTTGATACGTTTAAATCACAAATCTTGTCAAGCATTTCTCCAAGTAGAGTGCCGTTTGTGCTTAGGCAGAATTGAACATCTGCAAGGTTATCATGCACTCCTTGAAGTGTGGCAAAGGTTTCACTATTTGCCAAAGGCTCGCCTGGACCTGAAATAGCAACAATTCTCAATCTAGGTTCTAGAGCGTGCTCAGCCACCACTCTTTCTATTGCTTCAACTGGATCCATCAAATGTGAGGAATAACCTGGTTTTGATGTATGACATGATGAACCTGAATTATGATCGCAGAAAATGCATTTGACATTGCAATGTGCTGCAACAGGAAGGTGAACTCGCATCCACAGATCCTCACGTATACTAGAGAAGCAGGGGTGATGCACCAATGGATATTGATCGTGAGTCGCCATGGTTGGTCATATACTCTCATGCAGAATTTTCCTTACATCTCTTGCTGTACGCTTTGCATCTGAAAAAATGAGTCCAAGTGCCGCATTATCTGGAGCTGTCACTGTGAGAATATAGTCCGGAGAAACTGAGATGACTAAAGTAGTTCCAAGGTCTCCTTGAATAATAATTGATTTGAGGGTTCCTTGTTTCAATTCTTTTACTGTTTGCTCTCCTGCAGCATGAATTCCTGCAACCATTGCTGCAACAGATACTTCCTCGGTTCCTGCATGAAAGTGACTAACGAGGGGTAATCCCTCCACGGAAAAGATGGCTGCTCCCAATATCGGTGATTTATTTGATAGATCTTTAAGCAACACCAACAGACTTTCCTGGAGTTTCATTGCAGACCGACTTTCCAAATTTCACGCCTCGAATAATCTTTTCAGGTCTTGCCTGATAAGTCCTCACATAGGATAGCTACAGATAAAGCTAGTGAGGATATTATTTTTTCCGCATCTCTAGCCTATTAGACGTACAGACGTAACTGTATCACTATGCAACGCAATTGTGGGTAGTTTCATGACGCGTAGAACAGCTTCTGCCTCTTGTTCAAGTCCTGCTTCTTTTAACATGTCCACAAACTCAAACCCAGTTGTGACAATAACTCCCTTGACGGGTTTACCATTTCGCATTGATTCAAGCAATTCTTGTACAGTAAATAATCCACACTTGAGGTCGAGATCCACTTGTTTCTCAAGATGGCTTATGCCTTTTTTAGCAATTCCTCTATTCTCACGTTGTTCGCTTGTGTATGCTCTTCTTCGATAAATTGTTTTGAGTCTCGCAACCCCTCTCTCAATTATATCTTGAGCATTTAGTTTCTTACCATACAACGATTGGACACTTTTGGTTGTGGTTGTGACAAGCCAGGCTGTGCCATATGCTGCTTGATAGCGCATTGCTTTGAGGAGTTCAGATTCGCTAAGTAGAGTCAATGACCTATACCCTTTGTACTCAACCGAAATGGTCCAATCCGGATTTTGATGATGAACCATTAAGTCTGGAGTAAGTCCTTCACCTGTTGTTGGAACAGAAGTTGTGACATCAGGGAAGAGATGCATGATTAGACTAAGAAATGATTCATGGAACATATTGTGTCTCAGATTCCTTGCCTCTTGTGGATGCCTTAATCCTGCATCTCTATAAAGAACCGGCATCTCAACATGTTGACCTGTTTTTGCCTTGATCTCCGCCTTAGTGGTAATTCTACCTCGAGAGTGATTCATCTTTACCAATATTACTGCAGCTTCATAACCAATTAGATCGAATACGATTGCCCCTAAATTGGATTTCTTTATGGATGAGTCTTCTGTGATCTGACGATTTGCTTCTGAATATGCCCAATCAACAATCTCTTGACCATCCTGACCAAGTAGGCTCAATATTGAATGGAGCTTCTCATTAAGCGTGTATCTCTTCACATGATTTCGCAATTCGTTTCCTATTTTTACGGTTGATCTGACCAATACAACACTCTCTCAGTCTGTATGTAATAGTTTAGCCTCTTCTGAGAATATCCTTGGTGAGTGTAACCTCATCATTATCCTCATCGACTTTGACAAGGTCTGCATTTGCGAGGTCATATACAGCTTTCCGTACGACTGCTGGCATAATACCACTGCTTGATGCAATGTTCTTTCTAGTTACTGCGGATTTAACATCGTGTAGCATATACAGAATCCTTGCATGTGGCTTCCCATAAAACGCAGTTTCGATCAATGTAATATAGATCGCCAGCAAATCGCTCACATCTACCTTTTCTGCAAGAGCTTCCTTCTCAGCAGATGCTTCACGGTAGAGCTCTGAAACTCTATTTAACTGTTCACTGATTTCATCTAGTTCCTTCTTGAACTCATCGCGTTCTTGGCGGATTTTTTCAATCTCTCCAGTCTTTGAGGATTCAGCCTCATCGAGCTGAGACTTCAGAGCGGCAAGTTCTTCCTGAAGTTGGTCTAATTTACTCTCTGCTGTAGTTTGACCTTTCTTTGCCTTCTCAAGATCTTTCATGAGTTCTTTGACTTTTTCCTCTGCAGCCCATGATTTTTCTTCAGCATCTCTTCTTCCTGCTCTTAACTCTTCACTCTCGCTTGCTAAGGTATCACGCTCATCCATCATTTTTACGATGGAGTTCTTGAACTCATCCAATAATTCTAGCATTTTCTCCCTATCAGTCATGGAGACACACTCCTCCCTTCTTCTTAGAACAACCGGCTTTATATCACTTTCACATCTAGGTCAGCAGCTTTCGTCTTTAGATAATTGATATACAATCCTTTCAACTGCGCCAACGGTAGTCCGAATGACTTGAATGCCTCAAGTTCTCCTTTTCGTTTCTTTTTGAGCATCACTTCATTCTGTTTATTCAAATATTGATCCTTACTTATCGCTGGGATGTTCTTGTTCTGCTGTGCACACTTAACATCTGATTTTGTCATAGACTCAAGAGAATGCTCAATCTCTGTCAGCATTCCTCGTCTAGTCCAGAAGTCCTCCGTCGACAGACCGAGTAATTTTGCCTCTGGTGTCGCGAGACCTCTGATATTGGCTAGTTCTATCGAGTTACTTTTTATTGTGGAGAAAATTCTCAAAGACCAAGGTGACATATCAACCAAAATCAAGATGGGTATCTCTTCATCTGCAAGTCGCCGTATCCAAGCTCTCATGTTTCTTCCAGGTTGACCAAAGAGAGACCCCACACCTATTCTCAAATCTTCTGGGATAGCAAGCTCGATAAGATTTCTAGCCATTGCTTCTTTCTCTATGAATATCGCAGCATCGATGTTAATATCATGAATTTTCACATCGAAAGGTCTACTAGAAATAAACCATCCGTACTCTCCAGCAGACGCGCAATTCAGTCTTTTTCCTGACATATCTGATATTGTAACATCACCATAAAATGTTCCTTTAGGAGAACTTACAACACCAAACTCCTCGCGGGGAACGGATGTGCCATCATGTCGTATCACTCTCTCACACAGATTGATTAGACGATTAGTTTCATTTTGATCTGTGATTTTTAATACGTCTTGAACATGTTTCACCTTGTGCATATAATAGAAATCCCTTAGGCTCATTGACATGTTCTGCTCCAGATGTTCCTTGAATCGTGAGAGCCCATATACAAATCCTGCAATTGTTTTTGCACTCTCGACTTTTCTCCCGTCAATAAAAGAGGGTGCCTCATCGATTGATATGTATCCCGCCTCTTCCCGAAAATTGACATTCTTCTTGGATGCTCCATAGTAGCCAATCTCTGGGAACACACCATCTTCCAATGTTTCAGCAAGAGTATTTAGAACATCATCAATTAGCTCTATTACCTCTGATGAAGCAATGTCCGTCCTAGAAGGACTCATGGACAATCACCTCCATCTACGAAAAGATGTTTTAGTTGCACATCTCGACCAGTAGCTGTACTCAGCGTTTCTGCGATGAATCTGTAATAAGTTGCTAACCGAGTTTCCCTTCTCTGATGTTTCTGTGCCTTAGTCTGTCTTCTTACCCTTTTGTTGAGGTCTCTCAGACACTCTTTAAAACCAAGTTCGATTTCTCTACGAACGACATCAACATCCGCAATGTATTCCTTGCCAACGGTCTTGAATGGTATCTTTGTGGAGCATATGTGCATTATGAAAGTCAAGGGATCTTCTTGACGGAAACCATAGTTCTTGAGATTGAGCTCTCTCACGACTCTATGTGATACATCTGAACGTTCATCATAAAGCAAAGGTATACGGTTTGCAAATCTGATGACATGTGCACCTGCATTTAGGTTTCCCCCATATGCAACTCCCGTCTCAATGATGAATGGATGTCCCTCGTATGCATTTGGAGGTCTTTGCTTGAACGCTACAAGTTCAGGTGATAGTCTCTCAATCCCTGCTAGGAGAACTTCCGTACCAACAGGAGAAAGAGAATTTGGAGAGGGCGGTAGAAATTTCTCAAAGCTCTCCATCGAATTCATCATTCTAACAAGCTCTTCCACACTCAATGAGTCAGGCACTCTCGTGGAATCAAGTCCCGCATAGTCCAGGAATTCGTTAGCCTTCTTGTCACCTACTCTCTGAAAGGCTGTTGTGAGAAATGATTTCAAAGATTTAGCACGCGTTGTCGAGATCATGCTTTTCAGCATCTCCACATCAACACCTCTGGGATGAGGTTTTGTGGAGACAGATGGTTTTGGCACAGAGTGAATGACTCTATCATACCTCACAACATCATTATCTGGGGTTTCGAAGAAGAGAGAAGCATACGGAACGATGATGCTTGTCTGATAGAAATAGTCAATGATGCGTTTCTTACTCCTGAGCCAGTCTCCTTGTAATGAGAATGTAATCATAGTACCTCGCTCATCTTCTGATTTCTGTACTCTGTCTTCTTCAAGGATAACTGGTCGATTATTCTCGATATCAAGCTGCATCTTTATGCTGTACCCATATGACTTGCCTTTCTGTCCTGTTACAATCTCAATCGGCTTTTGCGTTGTGACCTGCCCATATAGTAACGCAAGACTTCCTCCCAAGCCAAATGTGCCGCGGCTCTGCCGCTGTGCGAATTTTGTCCCAGTCAACATCTTACCCAGCAAGAGTGGGATTGACTCTCTCTTCATTCCAATCCCATTATCTTTTACAACTAGCTCGAAATTTTCAGGTCCTTGACTTAGAATATCTACTTAGGAACTCTCTACTTCGCTCTTGAGAAGCACTGTAATCTCTGGAAGAATCCAGGCTTCTTCGCATGCATCAAGACTATTCTCAACAAGCTCTCGAACTGCAACATACAGAGACCTCGCAGGATTATCAAATCCTGCAATAGCTCTGTTTCTGTAAAACCATGCTGAAACTGATAGTTCCACTATGTCTTGAGTATGAACATTTGGTGTGAACAAGAGCATACCTCCAGAGATATCTCATGAAGGCTCTGTATTCTCCTGCTATGAAGCGTGGTATTATGACAGCTACATTAGAATCGGAATCACAAGATACCCAATGATCACCATAGATATGAGGGCAATCGTCAAGACAATCCAAACTGGTCTGCTCCAGTCCTTAATAGTCGCTCCATCAAATGGCTGTATTGGAATCATATTGAAGACACCTAGAACGCCATTAATGATGATTCCATACTGCACAAGAAATATGACATAAACAATACTAACAGGACTTAGTAAAAGAACAGCAAGAATAGCAACGATTACGAGTCCTGAGGCAATGATGAAATTACTCAAAGGTCCTGCAAGATTCGTCTTTGCATTATCCTCTCTACTAGATGCACCACTCGTATATACAGTGCCTGTACCAAAGATTGGTATTGAGAAGAGAATGGCAATTGCAGAGAGATAATACCCCATCGATGTCATTCGAAATTCTGACCACATACCATAGTGTTGAGCAGTGAATTTGTGTGCCAACTCATGACCCATAAATGAGAGTAGGAATATCGATATCATTCCTACAGGGACCCACCAATTCGGACTAGTGATGAATGAAACAAATATCAAAATTCCATTGATTATCCCCGAGGGAGATCCAAATATGGAGATGCTCACGAGGATTACAAGGATGGACGCAATTAGCAAATCTCTCTTTTCTGTTGTCGAAAACCGTGACTTCTTTGAGCTTCTTTTTTTCGGTTTCTTCCGAGACATCACAGGAGTCCATGTCTGATTCTCTTCTTCGAACTCCTCAAATCCCAGAGAATCAGAAACACGTCGTTGGGCAGACTCGCGAACCTTCTGTATTCCTGGACAACCATGGCTTTCAGGAAGCCTGTGCTCTCCGCAGAATACTCCATTGCAGTATGGGCATGTGAAACTGAGGTCATCATGTCCGCAGAGAGAGCAAGTTGTCATTTGAACACCTGATTGATTCGTTTTGTAATTCCGGACTTATTGAGATATATCCGTATTCCTAGGGGACATTTTGTATAAGATTCATCTTAAAATCAATTTTCACGCAAGGCTTAAGTAACGATGATTGCGAGCCGAGAATGGTTCTGGGTGACCTGGAGAGAACTCTCTTGGATTACGATGTAGCAATCGTCGGTAGTGGTCCTGCTGGAATATTCTGTGCTCTCGAAATGATAGAGCATAAACCCGACCTTAGAATTGTCATAATTGAGCGTGGCAAGAGTATCGAGAAGCGTAATTGCCCAAACTCAAACTCAGCACCAGGTTGTAAGAAATGCAATCCCTGTGACATCCTGGCTGGTTGGGGCGGAGCTGGTTCCTTTTCTGATGGTAAATTGATAAAATCCACACAGGTCGGAGGTTGGCTTGACGAGTTCATAGGGAACAAGAATCTATCTGAACTAATCGAATATGTGGATAAAAAGTACATTTCCTATGGCGCACCAACAAAGGTCTATGGCGCAGATGAAGACAATATTGAAGATTACTCACAGAAAGCCGTCCTCATAGGCATGGAGCTGATCCCTCAAAAAGTACGACATATGGGACGTGAGGGTTGCATTGATGTAATGAGACGAATGTACAGCGAAGTCTTGAAACATGCTAAAGTCCTTTTCAGTACCGAAGCTAAGGATATCCAAGTAAATGGTCATTCTGTCCAAGGTATTGTGACAAATGGCGGAGAGATAATTAATGCGCGTTATGTGGTTGCAGCTCCTGGTAGGGTAGGTAATGAGTGGCTCTCGAAACAGGCTGAACGATTGAACCTGCACACTGAGAACAACTTTGTGGATATTGGTCTACGAGTTGAGATTCCCGAGCCAGTAATGCGCGATATCGCAGAGGCACTCTATGAACCCAAACTGGTATATTACTCAAAGGAGTTCGATGATAAAGTCCGTCTATTCTGCTTCAATCCAGGCGGTGTTGTGACAACGGAGTATTATGATGAGATCCTGACGGTCAATGGGCAATCATTTGCGAATATGAAGACACCAAGTACAAATTTTGCTCTGCTAGTTTCTACACGTTTCACTGCTCCCTTTAAGGAACCCATTGCCTATGGTCAGTCTATAGCACGTCTAGCCAACATGCTCGGAGATGGAGTCATTGTTCAGCGACTTGCAGACCTGCGCAGGGGCAAACGGAGCACAACGGAGCGGATTGCGAGAAGTCCAGTAAAGCCCACTCTTCTGAGCGCATCTCCAGGAGACCTCAGCTTTGTCCTCCCATTTAGACATTTGAGTTCTATACTTGAGATGTTGGACGCTTTGAACAAACTATGTCCTGGTGTTGCTGACGATGGTACGCTACTCTATGGTGTAGAGGTCAAATTCTACAGTTCAAGGCTCAGACTATCGAAGAATCTTGAAACTGAGGTAGCAAATCTCTATGCCGCTGGAGATGGTGCAGGAATAACGCGCGGTCTCATACAAGCCTCCGTGTCTGGCGTACTTGCAGCTCGTGACATCCTAAAGAAAGAGGGCATAGAATTTTGAGTTGCTGTATTGGTTGCGAATCAAAACGGAAATGACAGTATTTTTATCCCCCCTTGTTCTGGCTGTTGAGAGGGGGGCAAAGAGGTAACCCTTGTTCACATTTGACTAGCCAAGATGATTGACATGCCACGTAATAAGAAGAACAATAAGAACATCAAAGATGTGTCCGCTACTCGCCTGCTTGATGAATTTACTGATCCTAGTTTCATTGCCGAAGAGCATCCGCGACATGATTTGAGTGATGAAGAATATGTCAAAATGATGGTTGCGAAGGAGAATGAGCGTGAGCTCATAAGGACTCGACAGGAATTGAAAGCCCTTGAGCCGTCTGACACACTGATTAATGAATCTGAAGTGATACCAGAGATACCTACAGGTTCATGTCCATCGTGTCATTTCTGTACTATTATCAGAAGGATTGGAGATGTTGTATATTGTGTCTGCGCAAATCCAGAGAGATCCATCGAGGGCATGTTCTATGATCATCGTATGTGGGTAAGGAGTGAACCCAACCTTGAATGTCATAGAGAGCCTCCAATGATAAAGTTACAGAAGCAGATCCGGCAGCATCTAGATGTACAATCTCTACAGAATGTACAAAACGAACCAATGCAAACAATAATTGAAGAAAAGGAAGCCCTTGCACAAGAACCTGAGGGCAAGAACTTCTTTGATGAGACAATGAAGCTCATTGAGGAAGGTTCTGAGATAGAAGAACCTATTCTCCCAAAAATTAAGGTAACACCTCCCGATTTCAAAAAGAAACATGTAGAAACTGAATCTAATGAAATAACGTCATCAATTCAAGACCTTTCACAAGAATCCCTCACTCGCAACGAAGCGGTTGATACTTTCTTTAGAGAGGAGATCATTGCAGTTCACAAACATAAGGCTCTTGAAACACTCAAGAAATATAGAAAGGACAGACCAGCTGAAGTATCGAGGGTTAAAGAGAATCCAGTCATATCTGAGAAGATGGCTCCCTTGAAGAGGTGTGAAAACTGCTACTTCTGCGTAGACGAGAAGCGACTAGGAGGTTCAAGCTGGTGTCACTGCACAAATGTAGGAAGATCTAAGGATGCTCCAATAGTTGTATCTTGGGTACGTAGCCGACTAAATGCACCCTGCTGGAAACGACCTGAATCGATTGCTAGCTAAAGACACATCGACTACAGCTTCAGTCGACATCTGAGGTGAAAATTCATGATGAGCATTTCCTAAGGTTTATATACCTATTGTACCAAGTGGTATTAGTATACCATGTGGTATACTAGGTGTTGACTAGCACCTGTACAGAAAAGGAGCCCCAACTGATGACTCAAGGGCGGCATAGCCGCCCGGGGCTTCGCAACTGGAGGATGAATTCTTAGTTGATAGACGATGACTTTGAGTCAGTATTTCGAAGGATGTTCGAATCCATCATGGGTTCTCTGGGAGCCCTTCCCGAAGGAAGTACATCATATAGTTACTTTACTGGCTCTATGTTAAATGAAAATGACAATGATTTCAAACAAGAAAAGGAACCTGATGTCGAGCGTATCGATCTTGAAGATGAAGTGTTATTCCTTGTGAATATCGGATATGATGATAGTAACTATTCAGTGAAAGTGAATGCACGATCACTGACAATAGTATTCGATGCAGATGAAAAGAACATCGAGATTGGTCTGGACTTTGATGTAGATATTGAGAATTCAAGTGTGTCTACTCGAAATGGTATCATGGAGATATCATTGAAGATTGCATCAAAAGGTAGTTCAGGTGAAAGAGAAGGATATCTGAGAATAAATTAGAGGAGTTATGGATAATGACTGATGAAGCTATTAGACTTAAAGTGGCAGCCGCAATGCCCAAGGATCAAGGCCGTGGCATTGTTAGATTGAATTCAGATGTAAGAAACCACTTGAAAGTTCGTTCAGGAGACTATGTCCTTGTCAAAGGAGCAAAGGAAACAATTGCTGTTTGCTGGCCAAGTCTCAAAGAGGATGAAGTATTGGACATGGTCCGGATGGATGGTTTGATCCGGAGTAACGCGGGCGTAAAGCTTGGTGAAATGGTAGAAGTAAGTAGTGCGAATGTTCCAGATGCCACTCGTGTTGTCATCGCACCAAGTCAGCCTGTTAGGTTTCAACCGGGTTTTGAGAATTATTTGAAACAACAGATACTAAATAGGCCAATCACCAAGGGTGATACAATTCTTATCTCATCAATAGGACAAGGTATGCAATTCACAGCCACTGCTGTTGCCCCTGGAAAATATGGACGAGTCACACCTGACACATCAGTAGAGGTTCTGACTAAACCAATAAAACCAGAAGAACTTGCAGTTCCACAAGTCACATACGAAGATATTGGAGGGCTTGGTAAGGAATTAGTCCGGATTCGTGAGATGATTGAGCTTCCTATGAAATCCCCTGAATTGTTTAAACGGCTGGGTATTACGCCTCCTAAAGGCGTATTGCTCATGGGTCCTCCTGGTACTGGAAAGACTCTGATTGCCCAGGCTGTAGCAAATGAATCTGGCGCTAATTTCAAAGTCATTAATGGCCCTGAGATTATGTCTAAGTTCTACGGTGAATCTGAGCAGAAGCTACGTGAAACATTTGAAGAAGCAGAGAAGAATGCCCCGTCTATCATATTCATTGATGAGCTTGATAGTATTGCTCCAAAACGCGCTGAAGTCACTGGAGAAGTTGAGCGAAGGGTAGTAGCACAATTACTGTCTCTTATGGATGGTCTAGCTGGTCGTGGTCAGGTAATCGTTATTGGAGCAACCAATCGTCCTGATGATATCGACGAAGCATTGAGACGCCCTGGCCGATTTGATAGAGAAATAGTCATTGGAGTGCCAGATAAGAAAGGTAGACTTGAGATTCTCCAAATTCATACAAGGGCAATGCCCCTCGAGAAAGATCTCGATCTTGAAAAACTAGCGTCTGTCACACATGGGTTCGTAGGTGCTGATCTCTCAGCTCTTGCGAGAGAGGCTGCAATGCAGGCTCTTCGAAGGGTATTGCCTCATGTAGATCCAGATACTGGAGACATTCCTGCAGATGTCCTGTCGAATCTCTTTGTGACACAAGCTGACTTTGAAATGGCTCTTACGGAAGTGTCTCCCTCTGCCCTGAGAGAGGTCTTGGTTGAAAAGCCAAATATCCGCTGGGATGATGTTGGCGGTCTATCAAAGGTCAAAATGCAGCTTCGTGAGGCAGTGGAAACTCCTCTGAAGTATCCTGAGGTCTTCGAAGGAATGGGTATTAGAGCACCTAAGGGTGTTCTTCTCTTTGGTCCACCGGGAACAGGAAAAACCCTTCTTGCTAAAGCTGTTGCCACTGAGGCCGAAGCGAACTTTATTTCAGTGAGAGGTCCGGAGGTCTTCAACAAATATGTCGGAGAGTCCGAAAAGGCTGTTCGAGAGTTCTTTAGGAAAGCCCGTCAGGTAGCACCCTGTATCTTATTCTTTGACGAGATTGATGCAATTCTAGGCGCTCGAGGAATGCGCGACGATAGTGGTGTGAGCCAAAGAATTGTCAATCAGTTCCTCGCTGAGCTGGATGGTATGCAATCTCTCCAGAGCGTACTCGTCATTGGAGCAACAAATAGAGCAGACATTATCGATCCAGCTGCGCTGAGACCTGGACGTTTTGATACTGTGGTGTTCGTGCCACCTCCCGATCGTGACGCACGAGTCGACATCTTCAAGGTACACACCCGTAGAATGCCTTTGGCTGATGATGTTAGTCTTGAGAAGCTTGCTGAATTGACAGATGGCTTTTCTGGGGCTGACATTGAGAATCTAGTCCGTGAGGCTGCTATGGCTGCTGTTAGAAGTGACTGGAAGGCTAAACCTGTCCACATGAAGCATTTCAAGACAGCACTGGAAGAAACTAGACCAAGCATCTCACAAGAAGATGTCAAACGATTCCTAGAACTAGCTGAGCAGGTCAAGAAACGACAACCTCAGAAATCATCTGATGTTCTTCCAGGCTATATGTAGGATGGATGGAAGGGACTAGATGGGGACTTTGCATCTAGTTCCTCTTTTTTCTTCTCATCCAGATTTAGTTTCATTGATTAATGGTATTGCACATCACATAAGAACAAAATTCGCGCCGAATTACAACCACGATATCCTTTTGAATGGCAGTT
>JAEOUM010000079.1 GCA_016839275.1 Candidatus Thorarchaeota archaeon | reverse complement strand
GCCGTGCCGAGAAACGGCAGGTGAATGTTCCCCCATCAAGGCTAGTTACGATACCTCCTATCACTGTTTCATTCTTCTCGCGAAGTGAGGTCTTGCCAAGAAGGTCTTTACGAGCAGTTTGAATGGTTTCAGGAAGTGCATGTTGTTCCAATACTGTTATAGCTGAAATATCGCCAAGCTGCAAGACTCTCATTGGTGCCTTTGAGTCGCGAATTGCACAAAATACGAGGAATGATTCTCCAAGGACTCCATTCTCGATTTCCTCAACTGATGCAGATGTCATCATATCAAGCACAACAAGAAGCTGCTCAGCTAAGGCATCGGGCTGAGCCAATGAGCTATTGATACGATCATACTTAGCCGAGAGAGTTTCCTTTCCAGATGTCTGGTCTTTTAAAATGTCAAAGTACCGACGTTTTGCTTCATCACTCTCACCAGTACTTCCTACAATAATGATTCCAAATCCGATTTTATCATGTGTGGGACGACCAGCTCTGCCTAGCATTTGATGGACCGTGTTGGCTGAGAGTAATCTTCTGTGATCTGCTGGAGATTTTATGCTTGAAAGAATTACAGTTCTGGCTGGAAGATCCATTCCTGCCGCCAAGGTTGTTGTTGCACATACTACGCGGACCTTCCCTTCATTGAAGAGATGCTCAATAAGACGACGCCCCTGAAAACCAAGTCCTGCGTGATGATATGCAATACCATTATGTAAAAGGGCTCTTAGCTCCATAGAAAGAGAAACATTGCAATTCTCAACAGATTCTAAATCTTGATCAAGGCTCTTTTTCTCCTCAGACGTGAATTGCCTTCCTACATCATCAGCAAGTCGCCGAGTTTGTGCTTCAGCCTCGCGTCTAGTTCGATGGAAGATGATTGCTTGGCCATTCCCTTGTACAGTAGTCATGACTAGCTGCTTTATTGTCATATTTCTATCACTGGAGGAAACAACGCGATATACAAGAGGAACAGGCCTGTCATCAGAAATAACAAGATGACAGTCTAGCCATTCCGCAATTTCCTCTGGTGCTCCTGTAGTGGCGGATAGAGCTACTATTTGTAGGTCTTCAATAGTCCGCTTTATCCGAATGATGAAACTCTCAAGTCTTGCCCCTCGACCTATTTCAGAGAGAGTTTGAATCTCGTCGATAACAACCGTACCAACCTCAGCCAGCCAGCTACTTCTACTTCGTAGCAGAGAATCTGCGCGCTCATAGGTAGTGATAATCACATCATACTCCGCAAGGTCATCGCCAGTGCTATGGAAATCGCCTGTGCTCAATCCAATTGAGATACCGAGGTGTTCATATCGCTCTTGCATCGTTCGAAAGATCTGTACTGCAAGAGCTCGCAGCGGAACGAGGAATAAGCCCTTTCTACCGCAAGTAACCGCCCTCAAGACTGCCATCTCACCGATCAAGGTCTTACCAGACCCTGTGGGGCTTGAAACCATGATACTCTGACCCTCTAAGAGGCCTCTGTCGATGGCTTCAGACTGAACGCCTCGAGGCTTCAAACCCGCTTGAATGAGTAGTTTATTGACCTGTGTTGTGACATCTGCAACGACGGTCATGCAGTAGCACTCTCCATTCCCTCAGTTTGGCGTAAAGCCATACTTCCTTTCATTGTGATTCTAAAGTTGGTATAGGATACCCCACTATGCACTTCATGTCCGCGAAGGATCATACTAGCATGTTCAAGTCTCGCGAGAACCGCCTCCACATCAGGGTCATTATCAGAGCCACTCGACACAATGAATCGACGTACTGCTTCTTGCGTGAGAGGTTCATATCGTTCAAGTAACTTCAACACTCGAATAGCAAGAGCTGTACTCCCAGCAGATACTCGATCTAAAAGAGACCCTTCATTCCTCGTATCATCGATATCTTCTGAAGATAGCAGCGTGCTAAACCGACTGGCCTCCTCAGCTGTCACACTCTCAGGATTCAAATCAGGCGCAGGATCAAGTCGAATTGGTTGACATGTTTCTGTTCCGTCATGCACAAGCAGTGCTGTGTCGTCATCCATCACACGGAGGAAGGATGATTCTCGTGGCGAGATTCGAGCTTTTGTATGCATTCCTGTTGTTATTACATTCAGTCCCAACACATCAGAAGCTATCTTGATATCTACTGCTTCTCGAAGTCTCAGAGAAATACATGAGGTAAGAGTGCCTATCGCTCCAGGAGCCATATCCACTGGATGTTCCAAGGCTAGGACAATTGGACCTCGTTTCTTCAAATTCTCCAGAAGACGTTCGCTGAACGAATCGTGCTTCATAAAGCGACGGTTCCTAACTCTCATATTCTCTGCGCCATCGAGGATGACTACAAGATTAGGATCCGGCTTGAGTCCAGCCAATTTGACACAGATGACATTCCAAGCAAAGTGATCCAGGGATGTTGAACCAAGATGCACTTTTACCACAGTCAGTGCAGACTCAGTAAGCCTAGCTGTAGGAACTGTCTGTGTTCCGTAGAAAGCTTTTGCAGCTGAGCCTTGATGCAGACTTCGTATAGCATCCATACCTGTCTTTGATTTATTAGATGGTGAAGCTTCGGGAGGCTTTGGGCTATCAGGCGTGGAAGAGATAGCATCATCAAACATAGAGTTGAGTTGCACATCAGCTAATGTGGCATTTCCAAGGGTGACTGCACGTGTTATTGCTAATTCGAGATCTGCAGCGCCTCTTAGGTCTGCTCCAGCGACAGGTTCTAGAGACGAGATTAGGAGAGGAACATAATCGCTCCTCGGAATTCCTTCAGAGTCAACTGGATTCAAGACAAGATCTTTGCCAACTTCTAGATGTACTGCTCCTTCCGATAATTGTGTATATCCTAGAGACATGTTGTTGTTTGTGAAGATAATCACTCGTTTTCCAGCCTCAAGAAGCTCAACTGCCAAAAGAGCAATCACTCTCATCCTTGATTCGCTTGTGCCTCCGCATAGCAACATTCCGCTCTCTATTTCTGAATGAGAAAATCCTACAGGTGGTCCTGTCTGCATAGTGTCTGGGTTGATGGTTACACCAAGGCGGTAATCACTAGGTCGTCCTCGAATTGGAGCAAGAAACTGACCTGGAATATTGCTACCAACCTCTGATGCCAATTCTGATCTTAGCTGGACTAACCATTCTGAGAGCTCTGTGCCTGCCGCGTAGAACCAAGGTGTATGATTATCGATTTCATGCTGAGTCACTCCCGACAACAGAGTCTTTGATTTGATGCGTTTCCATTTCTCCATGGGAATTGATGCCCTTACGGCTGAGTCAAATGAATCACTATCAGCAGAATCTCTTACATGACCTATAGCAATCACATGAGATACCCATAGACCACCTCGTCGAAGAATATAAGCTTCAACCTCGCCCTTTGGTATCGTATTGAGGTATTCCTCAATCATATCTGAAACGCGTTCCTCATCCATCGCTCGTTGAATCTTCTCAGGTTTCATTGTAACCGTGAAACAAAAACCAGATGCGCTATCTACAGCACGAACAAAGGAGCTTATGTCGCCTAGAAGTATGGATTTTGCAGTTTCCAATTCCATTCCAATCATATGCCGCATTCCAGCAGGCGATTTACAATCCAAGCCCTCAAAATTATCAGAGGCGCTCCACGAAGTGTCAGCTCGATGGATCTCGCTAAAAGGACTCCCTCGTATTTCCTCACGACTGCCGCCAATGCTCTGCATGACTACCACAAGAATGAGGACAACACCTCCCACAACGATCGGGATAACTGAAGAGGCGAGGCCGAGGAAGACACTGACAAGAGATAGAAAGAGAGGCAAAGCTAGAGCGCGACCCTGTTTTCGTTCATCCCAGCGAATCTCAGTCGAGCTCGTGACAGAAAAACTGGAATAGGATGATTCCTCCAAGGGATCAACTTCAGGCTTGGGTCCGAGGGTCAGTCTTCGCCCCACTTCTATTCCTCCTTCATGAAATGGACTCGATGTGACTGTCGCTGTAACATCTCAAGCACCTGTCGAATTCGTTCGACGTACACTGGATCTCCACCAGCTACGACCATTGACCGATGGCTGGTGATGAGGAGCTCCGGCATGTTTCCGGATCCCAGGGAAGGAGCGCCATGAGCAATAAGCAGTGGGTGGCGTGTGAGCACTGTCCATCTATAACCATGTCCAAGAGTAAGTGATGACATAATGGCTTCAGGTCTTACTCCATCAGGAATCTCTATTCCCGAGCGTTCTTCAGACGAGTGCATGAGTCTCTAAGCCTCCTGTCCCTGTCGTTATTATGTCCTGAAAGCTTGCCTTCTCTACAGGAAGATGTGGATATGCTGCTCTCATCGCGCGTTCTAGAATCATTAAATCAGTTGCAATTGTCTTCGAGAGATTATTGATTTGACTTTGACTTCTCCAAAGTTTCAAACCTTTTCTCTTTACAAGATAACCTACCCTTGTTGTGCTGTTATCTACAGGCCTGATGATGAAGAAGACTAAGTACCCTCCAGGACAATTCGAAAATCTGGTATACATTGATTGGAGGACTTTTCGACCCGAATGGCTCAGGTCAATACCTATAGGCACACTCGAAAGAACTCTTGCGCAAGATACTTCCAAGGTCCATTGTCGAATGATAGAAACAATCCCACGTTCTGCATCCCAAAGGACCCGTGGCTCTTTTGTGGACGATAGATGAATGAACAGCGCTATCAAATACAACCCAAGGCCTGCGCCGCTCATCGATACTCCTAGAAAATCCTCAGGTGCAAGATAGATTTTCAGGCTGAAGATAGTAGCAAATATTGATAGACCAATCCATTTCAGGTCATGTATGTCATAGAGTCGTATCATTGTCATTCCCTCCTCATTTTATTGAATTGAGTAATTGCTTGTCTTAGTTCGTCAGTGTCGTTGAATGGCCAGACATCAGATACAATCTCGTCACCAAAAACAAGTAGATGCTGGAGAAACCTGTTATCTAGAAGAAGTACTACACCGGAATCCGTGGGAGAGCGCCTCAATCGACCGACTAGTTGCGCAACTTGTCTAATCGAAGGAACAACCGATGCGTAATAGTATCCTGTGCCATGACCAAACTTACTATCATACCAATTCTGAAGTGCTGTCTGATAACTCGTAGGAGGACTAAATGGAATACCCACTCCAATAATGAGGTCAATCAGACTCGATCCAGCACTCACTAAGTCTATGCCTTCAGAAAATTTGCCGCCATAAACACAGAACATGGCGCAGGGACCATTAGAGATTGCCTCTGAAACCGTTTCTAGAAGGGCATCTCGAGTTTCTACAAGAGCCTCACGAAAGCCAGTATCGATACTGTAGCTCAGGACTTCACTCATCATCTTGTAAGAGGGAAATGCAATTAGAGCACTCTTGTTTGCAGGCATCGTGGTTAGAGCAGCTGAGATCCTTGCAGCTATCTCTCGCCAGAGATCTGGTGTGCGTTCTTTATAGCGCGTGTTCAACCTCTTATCAACAAGTACAAGCCGTGTTCCTCGCGGGTATGGACTTGTGAGGTCATCTGATAGAGCGCTTGGTACACCCAGAAGGCGAGCATAGTAATCAATTGGTCGTAGTGTTCCTGACATCAGAACGGCGGACTTTGCTCCTCTTAGTATCGGTGCGGTCAATCCAGCAGAATTGAGTGGTTGAATCATCAGTGTCGAAGTGGATTTGGACGTGTCATCTGACCAGGGACGATTCAGATGGAGTGTGACATGCCATCCATCACTTCGGGCTGCTTTAAGGGCAGTGTACAGAAATTCAATGAGTCTATCAAGTGGTGTTTCTGCAAGACTTGCATTCTCTGGGTCTCCAAGCCCAGGTCGTCCTGCACTGTGCAAGAGGTCGAGATCTTCCTCCTTGACAAATCTTGGCGCCACATCCCACTTGTCTAGTGACCTCTCAGTCTTGTTATGCATGGTGTCCAGATGTAGCATCATTGTTTCCCATAGAAAATCAATCGCCTCTCGGATCCATGAGATACCGGTCTCGCGCATGACTACTTGGCTGTTCTCTCTCAACCATCTTAGGTCGTCACTACTGAGAGAAGATGTTTCAGCATCGAGTACATGCCCAGAGAGGTTATGAGCCTCGTCTATGAGGAGATCAATATCAGTTAGTGAAATGCCCAATGATGCAAGTAGCGCCTCTCGAATCCTAGATTTGAACATGTAGGAATAAGGTCCAATGATTACCATACTTCTTCGTGCACACCAACGCATTATCTCGTATGGACAGTAGCCTTCTAGATCTGCTCGCTCCTCAGCTCTTTCCCGTGTAACAACTCCCGTGTCAAGGAGATCTTCGATTGTCCTGTGGGCATCTTCATGAACGACTGGTTTGCCATCAGTGTTGCGCTTGTAGAAGTTCCAATAATGGATACACTGTCCTGTCTTTATCATACCTGCACAAGCACGCATGAATCCAGTATGACCGAGTGATTCCATCTCATTGCGAATAGGGCATACATGAACACGAGATACCATTGTAGTAGCAGCCAAGTTTGGCACTATACTTCGGAGCACCTCGAGCTCAGTCTCGAAGACCTTCGATTGCGAATGAGTTCGTGTAAGTGCAAAAAGATGTGTGTCAGGGTCAACAGCTCGAGAGGCTAGATACCCTGAGAGTACAGCGATTGTCTTCCCAATTCCACAATCGGCTTGTAATAGTCCAACTGTATTGTTAGAGAAAGCCTCTGCAGCAAGACTGACCGCCCTCTCCTGATGTAATCTTGGGGAATATGGAAAATATACCATGGGATCAGTCTTAGCAATGCTCAAAGGTTACTCCTCCACTCTCAAGCACGACTCGCTCCGATGTATCGTAAATCGTAATGAGAAGTACTTTCTGAGGAGTCGCTGGTACCTCCACATGAGTTCAGGAGAATCATAGTGCGCCTCCTTATTCCCCATCTTCTCAACTATCTCAGGACTGAAACCTTTCTGTCGAGCAGCCTTCCAAAACCAGGTCTCGACCTCTCTCATTGTGGAATACAGATGTTCAAGAGATTCCTCAACTGCTGACATCAATAGACGAACTGTATATCTTCCGACGAGTATGAAGGTCTCCGAGTTACCAAAAGACTCTAAGAAAACAGTTCGTCTATTGATGTCAGCAGTTGAGGAAT
>JAEOUM010000018.1 GCA_016839275.1 Candidatus Thorarchaeota archaeon | reverse complement strand
CCTTCCTCCTGGAGAATCCAAAGATGAGAATCTGGTGGTTTGTTAAGATTTCTTATTACGGACTCCAAAGAGCCCTCTGTAATAGTGATGAAATCCGGTGGGTTACCCTGTAATGCTTTTTTTATTGCCATTGCCCATCCTGTTTCCCCTAGCGGCATCTCTTCGGATGGTCTGATAAATGTAAGAATGACTTCATCACTGAATATCGCAAGGAGTTCAAGTAGGGAAAGAGGCCAATCTGTTGGACCCCAATCAAAACAAGCCGCTAGGTCACGACACAGAATATCTATACGATTACCAGTTCCTGGAAGATCCTTAAGAAGAAAATCTCCTGTCGGTGGATTGTTCGTCAGGAGCTGGATGAATCTCAGCATGGTGGGTTTTGATACGACTGACATTAGGCGTACCAGCTAAATTATTCATCAGGACAAGTGTTAACGCAGGAAATCTTGAGAGCGCTCATGGTGAATTTCAAACATGCAGCTATCACACGGATTTACGCTCAGAAGAAGCTCTGATATGAACTCTTCCGGCATGAACTGCGCAACTGACACAATAGTAGGATGTTACACGTCGTGTCTGAATGTAGCTTCCTTGTTGTCGTAATTCCCTTGCTAATTGGGGTTCAACAGCTGAAACCCTTTTAGTGTACTTTTTCGCTTTATCTGCTGGCACAACACGTCCGCATCTTGAGCACTGAACTGTTCCACTATGCCCAGAACTGCCTTTGCTTCGGCCACCGGATTTTCTTTTCTTACCCACTTTTCAGTACCACCATGACTGATTATTCGCTCGCAAATTTATAGCCTTAAAACATTGTTCATGTCACATTTTATTGCTCTTCTTTTTGGACCAGTAGGGATTCATTGTTTCTAACACCTTGTCTATCACCTCGATGTTAGATTCGACAATGAGTTCATTCAACTCACGTTCTACCTGATCTTCAAGCGCCAAACTTGGTTTTCCCGAAAGTCCCTCTAGACTTGCATAGATTGAATATCCTAGTGCAAATGGATTATAACCTCCCTCAAGAACCCATACTGACCCTTTAGCATTCAAAGAATGAACCATCCTGTTGATGGAGGCACCAAACTTCCAGTAGGTTCTTGAATCGACGTTCATATTTCCAACAGGATCTGCATAGTGGGCATCATATCCTGCGGAAACCATGATGAGTTGAGGTTTGAACACTTTCAAAGCTGGCTCTACTACTCTCTTAATAGCAGACTCATAGGAGACATCCGGCGAAGTCTCAACAAGTGGAATATTCACATTGGTACCTCTTCCATCTCCATGCCCAATCTCCGCATAGTGACCAAGTCCAAAGTTCTCATAATCATACTCGTGAATGGAGATGTACTGAACATCAGGATTCGCATAGAATATCTCGGATGTGCCATTACCGTGGTGGTCATCAAAATCTATGATTGACACTCGCTGTATCCTCTCATCCTTCATGGCATGTTTCGTTGCTATTGCCATGTTATTGAAATAACAGAGGCCCATTGAATTAGAGGATGTGGCATGGTGCCCTGGCGGTCTCATGAATACATATGCGTGTTTAACCTCGTCAGCTAGCACCATATCAACTCCTTTCATAGCTCCTCCTACTGCAAGAAGTGCTGTGCGCAACAAATCAGGACTTGCATATGCTGACTCCCCCAGTTGGCCACTACCGATATCTGAAAGGATTTCAACAGCATGTACAAGGTACGGTGAGTGAACTGACAAAACATCATTCAGACCTGCTCTTGGCGCTTTCGCTCTAATGGTTCGATCAAGCATCCCGCTTTTCTCTAGATACCTTTCAGCCATCTGGTAGCGTAGAGGGTTTTCAAAGGACTCGAGATGCGGTTTTGGGAATGGCATCTGATGCATGATCGCCTTAGGGTGGGAGATGAAGGCAATTCTATCAACGGGCACATCAATCACATGCCATGTCCTTATTCTGTATGCTTAACTCTTGTTATTTTCTCTCTGAATATAGGTTCTATTGGAAGTACATATTTGTAAAGTACATTGAGCATCTGCTTTGATAGAGAACTCTTCTCAGTAACTAAAGTAAGACCTTCTATGGGATTCTCTTGAAGTAATGGTTCTATCATCATCTCTGCATTTGTCCACTCTCTCTCTTCCTCAATACTCACATATCCATCAACCTCTATGACATTCTGATGGACTGCTTTGAATTCTTTAACCGCGGCATCCAAATGAATTGGTGGCCCTCGACGAAGATATGTTCGTGTTATCATAGGTTTTTCAATTAATAGTCCGAGCGCATACAGGTCATCTTTGAAAATCACTTCTGTAAGAATATCTCCGAATCGCGGCTCGCCTGTTCGCTCAAATGCTAACTGCGCCTGCAGCATCCGAGCTATCCTATGGATTTTGTCACGAAGTATTGTGTAATGTGTTTCTCCATCTGATTTGAATTCGTATGAGAAGCAATGAGGTTCTATCCATGCTGGTAGTTTGTCTTCTGGGATTGGCTTTTCAATGAGTTCGTTTACGATAACCTCATTTTCTGCGGACTGCAATAATTCTCGAAGTCTTCTTGCTCTGTACTGAATCCATCGATAAGCTCTGGGTGTGAAGCTTGATGCAACATTTCTACTTGGATCTGTTGGGTCTATCAAAAAGATATGGTCGTCGCGAAAGGCTGGATTTTTTCTAAGCTCTTCTAAGGTCCGGGCTAATGGATCAAGTGGATCCATATCTAATGTCTGTAAACGTTGCAAGGCGCGATCAAGATCTGGTGTCGATATCACAGTTAATTCTAGAGAAACACCTGTTAATCCCATTCTCCCGACTGCACAGGTGTCACCATAAGCATGACTTGCTCTCACAAATGATTTGAGAATTCGAGCATCCTCTCTCTTCTTCTCTGTCAAATGCTCTGAAACATACCGAGAATGATGAACAGTTCTATCTACTGCAGTGATTGGCCCATCACGTGAAAGAGTTTCAGCATCGATGTCAAAACAACCTAGGATGTCGATCTCCATCCCACTCATTTTTAGACTGAGAAACGGATGTTGCGAAAATGCTCTCTGTATATTTTCCACATCAAGGCTCTCGACAGCTGGTGCAAACCATTTTTCCACCAACTCATTCATGAGTAAATCGATGGCATCGTGCCTAACCGTCCCCTGCCTGTTTAGAGTGTCTGGATAATCCTCAGGTCTAAGTCCAACGAAGAGATCAATGTCTGATGCTCCTCTCAACTGTGTCTGCTTTCTTCCCGTTGACCCTTGTGCTTCAATAAATGAATATTCGTATTCACAAGTATCTGCCTGATCTACTAATACTTGTGTGAGCTGAGTGATTACAGTTTTCTGAATCTGTATCTCACTCTTTGTTGGAGTGATTTGTGCTAGAACATGCTCTCTGACTAAGTCAGGCAACAAATCAGACAATATATTTCCCATAAACACGTCTTCAGAATATCCTATGAATGTTAGCCTTTTGAGAGTCCTTATGTTTAAAGCCCACTTACTGACCTATGTTCCTGTTGTTTAGGACCGCTGGTGAATAAAATGACCAAGATGGTACCCATCGCAATTACAATTCTATCCTGCAAAGACCGCTATGTATTCCTTAAACGTCGAAATCCCCCATATGAGGGTCTATGGAGTCTTATTGGTGGAAAGATAACACTTGGCGAACACATTCAGACTGCTGCCATAAGAGAAGTCGCTGAGGAAACAGGAACCTCGCAGGTTCAATCTTACGATTATAGAGGAATGGTATCCGAGCGTCTTGTTAATAGCAATGGAGCACTCACTGCACACTTTCTGATATTCGTGGGATTTGCAGTCATTAACGATTTTAGAACGAATCATCGTGAGGGAGACCTTTCATTATTTACATGCGCGGAGATTGAATCCAAATGTTCACAATTCCTACCTTCAGATTATGAGATGTTCAAGTGGTTCCGAGAGAAGAGTAAAGGACCTCAAATGCATGAAGCAGAACTTCTACATGATGAAAAGGGGTATCATCTAATATATTACAGGGCGACTACAAATGAACATTGATGAAATCGAAGTATCGCCACTTGCTGCCGAGAGTTTTGGTGTTAGGTCATTATGTACGCTAGTCCGTACGCCAGATGTGAGTATTCTCTTCGATCCCTCTGCAGCTCTTGCCAAGCGATATAACCTTGAGCCGCATCCAGATGAGTACTTGGCTCTGCAGAATTCTCTTGAGAGAATCGGTATTGCTATGGAAGTTGCAGATATCATATCAATCTCGCATTATCATTATGACCACGTTCGACCTGGATTTACCAACTATCTCTACAATTTAAGCACACAAAACGAAAGGAAACAGTCTATGGTGGGCAAGGTTGTATTTGCCAAGGATAATCGCGAGAACATTAATTCTTCCCAAAGGAGACGAGCGTTCTTCTTCCAGAAAGATATCAAGCCAGTGATCAAAGAGATACAATGGGTAGATGGCAGACAATTCGTGTTTGGTGATACGACAATCACATACTCACAACCCCTGCCTCATGGTCCTGCTGGTAGTGCACTCGGTTATGTCCTTGCCACAACAGTCGAATATCGCGGAACACGTATTCTTTTCGCGCCTGACGTTCAAGGACCAATTGTTCGAGATACTCTGTCCTACTTCTTATCTCAAGAGCCTTTAGTAGCAATCATTGGAGGCCCCCCAATTTATCTGAGTAACCTCAGTAAAGGTGAACGGGAATCAGCTCTTTATTGTCTATCGAACCTTGCGGCAGTAATACCCATTCTTGTCGTGGATCATCATATCATGCGTGACTCGAAATGGGATGCTTGGTTGCGTCCCGTAACGAGCGTTGCAGAAGAATCGGGTAATCAAACTACAACAATGGCTAGATTCTCTGGTCAAGATAATAGGTGCCTTGAGGCAGGGCGTATGGAACTGTATAAGAGCTCACCCCCTAGCGATGAGTTTCTCAGATGGACACAAGCTAGCGAAGAATATAAGATTCAAAATATGCCTCCCCTCTGAGTGCATCTTGATAGAAACTACATAACATCATAACGGAATGAAAAACACATAGTCTTGAATTTGAGACGAAGGAAATATCACTGACACGTATATATCCTCTTTACTATCATAAAACAGGTAATTTCTAAGCAAATTCCTTCGGCTTAGTATGACGGTACAGTGGAGGTGAAAACAGGTTGGAAGATGTTGAAGGCAACAAAACGCGCGCACTTCTAGAACGCTTCAAGAACGCTGTTGGGCGTGCTGATGAGTGTCTGAGTGGGGAGGAGTATCAACAAGCGATGGCACTCTATTATGATGCCAGTCAGTCTGCTGATGAGATGACACAACGTTTTCTAAGCCTGTTAATGAAGACAGCACCAAGCACTGCTCATAAGACCATTTTTGTTGAGTTTCTCTCGTGGCGTCTACGGTATTATACAGCTCAGTATGATTATCATCTTGCTGTGGCACAGACTCTTACTGGACTCCCACGAGAAGAATGGATAGCTCGCCTTGAAACAATCCTTGTTTTATCACAAAGTCTGGTCGACAAAATTCTTCCAATCTATAAGGAGTCAGATGACACTGCAATTCAACTCAGAATCAAAGAGTTACTAGAGGATTGGATCACTGGTATTAGAAATCTAGTTATTAATCTCAAATCTTGGGGGATGGCGAGTGCTCAGGCATCACGCGTATTAGAATGGGCAATGGACAATGGTATTGATTAGGTGGAAGAATTATTCTTTAGATTCTCCTTCGATAAAAGAAATTGCGACCTCTGTATCCGCGAGTTGATGATGGCTATCCAGATAGCAGACAAGATAGTGGTCCTTATGTCTTATTACAACTGGGGCTGGGAAACGTTTTACGTTCTTCAGCTCGTCTGTTGGTACTTTCCAGTGTATTGACTCCTTACAGACCGGACACTGGAACCACTTTAGCCCTTCAGCCATTAGAACCACCCATGTGTATTATCGGCGGGCAATGTCAGACTCAACAATGGTACTAAAAACGTTTTCTAAGAGAGGCTCACCCTCTGAGAGTTATTATCCCATCATTATGGGTCATTCATCATCCAAATCCATATCCCATGCTCCAGGATCCTTGAGATCTCTGCTCATTATTGGTCCTTTACGTGACTCTAGGCTTGACAAGTCGAACCGATCGGCATCCACTACTAATTCTTCTGTTTCTTCGTCCAAATATGCTGGAATTAATCCCTCTTGTATACCCTTTTGGATTAATTTCTTCAGTTTTTTCCGGTCAAGGCCTGTACTAGCTTCTAGGCCAGCAATTGTCACGGCTGCTTCAGCCTCAAGTGAGGATCGGACAAAACCAGCTAAAACATGTGAGAAGGACTTTCTGATTTTAGAGAGCCTGTTCATGTCAATAATGTCAACTAACTTGGTTTCTATGATACGTTCTGCATCATCAAAGCGGTACTCACTTAACATTAGAGCCACAAAGATAAGTTCATCCAGCTGTCCTTTTGCACTCTCTTTCACTGTATTGATTAATTCACGAGCAAATTCTAAGTTGCCTCCGGTGATAGCACAAAAAGCTCCATCAACAAGATAGATCAAATCTTTCTCTTCTTCTGCGGCAGAAACATATGCTTCTGCGGCAATCTGACAATTCATCTCAAACTTATCATGCTCTCCTTGTTTGATCCACGATGATCCTGCTTCTATCATGATTGCCGCAGCCTCTGCATAGTGTTGAGAGAGCATGCCGTGTTCGTATGCTCTTTCATATGCCTGTGCTGCCTTTGAGAAAACTTCCCATGACTTCCAGCAGTTGGCAGCCTTGATGAATTGAGTCATGGCATCATCATTGCTACCGCTAGTAGCAAGCTTCTCCGCAAGGTCTTCTTGCTTCTGACAATCTGCCGGTCGCATAGCCTCTCTATCTCCGGAAGTAGAGATTCTCTACTTACCTGACAACACCATCTTTCATATGGAGGGTTCTCTTGGCAAATTTCACAAGGTCTTCGTTGTGCGTTACCAAGACTACTGTCATATTCCTCTCCCTGTTAAGCTGAGCGATTATCTTCATGATATTCTCTCCAGTCTTAGAGTCGAGATTACCTGTCGGTTCGTCGCAAAATAGAATGGGTGGACTATTGACTAAGGCTCTTGCGATTGCGATTCGTTGCTGTTCTCCGCCACTCATCTGCCTAGGGAAGTGGTCACGTCGTTCAAGCATATCGACTTCACGCAGCACCTCCAAAGTCTTTGCTTCTTGCTTCTCCTTTGTGTAGTCGAAACTAGGCCAAAGAACAGCCTCTACATTTTCATATGCTGTCAAGTCTTCAACGAGCAAAAAGGATTGGAAAACAAATCCGATTTTCTGCATGCGGACCTTAGGTAGGTCTCGCTCACTTATCAGGGTCACGTCCACTCCGTCCACTAGTATCCTCCCTGAAGTAGGTTGTTCAAGACCAGCCATGACATGCAGGAGTGTACTTTTTCCGCAACCACTAGGCCCAACAACAGCTACAAACTCACCAGTTTGAATGTCGATGCTGACATCTTTCAGAGCGGCTACAGTGTTCTTTCCTTTGCCATATTCCTTATTGACTTCCTGTACTTGGATAATTGGTTGTGCCATATCTTACTCCTCCCTTAGTGCTTTCATTGGTGGTACTGTCATTGCTCTTCTCTGAGCTATCAAAAGACCAGGAATTTGACATCCTAGAACTAAAAAGAAGGTTGAAAATAGGGGAATTGCTGGAATCACAATAAAATCTGCTACAGGCCCTAAGACATTTACAACCTCCACACCTGGGGGAAAGAAATATGCCACTATCCCCATTATCTCAAAACTCACCTGAAGCATTAGCAAGAAGGATGCGATCGTTACTAGAAGCACTTCTCCTATAACTAACAGCATGACATCATTGTTTTGCCATCCTATGCACTTGAATACTGACATATCTCGACGTCGAAACTGAGAGATGAGTATAGCATAGAATGTAGACACTATGAGAGCCATCAATAAATACCAAAGTACATTTGGTGATATCAGTCCATCCGATACCACAATGAATAGTATTGCATAGACCATCATAAATGGGATAACCCGTTTCTTGGCGCGGAACGCGAATTTAAAACTCTTGAAGAAGACTCTGAAGTTCAAACCTCTAATCCTCCTTTGAACTGTGTGATTGTGACTGTGACTTAATACGTTTACTAATGTGTGTTGTGGGCATTAGATTATGACTTTGGCTGTTCTGAATCATTCTCTTTTAAGAGCGGACTCCCATTTTCAGGCCAGAGCTCACGTCGTAGCAGGTCTCGAATTGCTACTCTTATTGCTTCGCTTCTTGATGGATACATACCAATCTCTACAAGCTTATCAAGTCCATTTACGTAGATATCGCTCATCTTTACAGTCACTAATTGCATTTCCAGGACCTCACTTAAGGAATTGAGCCTATAATACCTGATATAAACTGATTCGACTTCAAATGATTAACGCGCCAACTTCTACTTAGCTGGCCCTTGCGTTCATGTTTCTCATGGACATTAAACCCAGAAATGGCTAAATACGGTGAATCCAAGTTCGAATAAGGACACTGAAGGGTGGAACTGACTAGTCAAAACTCTGAAATGTCCTAATATGGCCCTTGAGCAGATATGGCACTATCAATGGGTGAGGTGAACACTTGAGTAGTGGCGGTTTTGACTACATGCGGAAGGTCGTAATGATCGGAGCTGGTGGTAGTGGAAAGACTGCACTTGTCAACCGTTTCCTGACCCATAAATTCTCGGAAGAATACATTGTCACTATTGGCTCACAATTTGCAGTAAAGACGGTTGAGGTTGAAACTGCAAATGGTCGCAATGTTGTCGTCAAACTTCTTGTCTGGGATTTAGCAGGGCAACAGCGATTTGATTTCATTCGTGGAAGTTATTATAGAGGAAGCAAGGGAGCTCTGCTGTTATTTGACTGTACGAGAAAGAGTACATGGATCGAGTTGCCTAAGTGGATACAAGAAACTGAGGACGCTCTTGGTGAAAGGATTCCTATCATTCTGCTTGCTAACAAGGTTGATCTTGTAGAACATCGTGTCATCACTAAGGAAATGGCGCTACAGTTCGTTGAGGATAATGCCCTTTCGGGTTATTTGGAAACCAGTGCTTTATCGGGACAAAATGTAGAAGAAGCCTTCTATATGCTAGCTAAATACACACTACAATAATCCTCTTTTGAAGCTCCTCAATATTTCAGTGCTCATACAAAAACAACAAAAGGAGAGTTAAACTGCTCCAAATCATTAAAAACAGCTTTTGAAGTGAGCTCCATGACTAACTTGAAACTTGATTTGAAATTCTTGGAATCCCTCTGTAATGCATTCGGTCCCAGTGGGCATGAACATGAGGTGCAGAAGATTGTTCAGGAATATGGCAAGAAATACTGTGACGAAGTCCTTCATGATGGTCTCGGATCTGTCATCTTTAGAAAGGGAAAGGGCGGTCCAAAGATCATGCTTGCAGGGCATGTAGACGAAATTGGGTTTGTGATAACCGAGATTAAGAAAGATGGTTATCTGTCATTTCATCAGCTTGGCGGCTGGTGGGACCAGACCCTATTGACACAGGAGGTAGTCATCAGTCCCTTCAAAGGTGGAGAGAAAATAATCGGTGTCATTGGCGCACCACCCCCACATGTGTTATCACCCGAAGATCGAGCGAAAGTGGTGACCAAAGAAAAGATGTACATTGATATAGGGTGTTCCTCCGCTGATGAAGTAAAACAACTTGGTATCCGTGTCGGCGACCCCGCAGTTCCACATGCAGTTTTTCGAACGATAAAGCGCACTCGGAAAGAAAAGAATGATGATGGGAAAGATGCGAAAGAAGAAACTCGTGATGTGACACTAGGAGTAGCAAAGGCGTTTGATGATCGAATTGGCGTATTCATCGTTCTGGAGGCTTTGAGACGCATCTCCGAGGAGAATATTTCTCTCCCCAATGAGGTATACTTTGTATCAACAACACAAGAAGAAATAGGTCTAAGAGGAGCTCGTACCGCATCTCAGATGATTAATCCTGCGATTGGATTTGCTCTAGATGTGGATATTTCTGGAGACTCACCAGGCTCAGAAGGTCTTGTACAAAAGATGGGAAAGGGTGTATCCATATCTGCTGGAGATGGCT
>JAEOUM010000078.1 GCA_016839275.1 Candidatus Thorarchaeota archaeon | reverse complement strand
CCTGCTCTGTACTAGTGAAGAGTTTGATGAACTCATCACTATAATCAGAACCAGCACAAGCATGATACTTTGTTTACTGGGATACAGGTCTCTCACACTCTAGGATAGGATAACCTATCCTACGTCTTGCAAATTTAAGAGTTTCTCTTTTTCTACATAACGAGCTCCCTTGAACCGAAGCATCTATACGGCAAATATTCTGGTGAAGCATGAGTGATATTTCAGGGGTATTTACCATTTGAAAACAGAATTTGAACGCAAAGGATTCCTTTTTGTTTTAGAGGGCATCGATGGTTCGGGTAAAACAGCAGTTTGTCATAAATTGACGGAAATACTTCTAGATGATGGATATGATGCGATTTACCTGAGAGAGCCCACAAATGAAAGTCCCTGGGGAAAAGAGATCCGAGAGCGTTCTCCTCAAGGTGAGCTCACACCTTCTGAAGAGCTTGAGTTATTCGTGAAAGACCGAGAATGGCATATCAAAAACAAAATTGTCCCTGCATTGATTGCGGGAAATGTTGTGCTTATGGATCGCTATTTCTTTGCTACTGGAGCCTATCAATCAGGCGTCACTGGTATCTCTTGGAGAGAGATACTAAGAAGGAACAGAGAGGACATTCATGCACCTGAACCTGATATTGTATTCATCTTGGATGTCGCTGCTGATATTGGCCTTGAGAGAGCAATAGGTCGAGAGCACAGAGCAAACCTGCAGTTTGAGAAACTTGAGCGGTTAATCCAAGTTCGCAAAACCTATCTCGAGATTGCAGAACAGGATAGTGGCACTTTCAGGATAATTGATGCCCACCAACCTCTCGATGTAGTCGTAGAAATGGTGCACGAGAACATAATACAGGCAGTAAAAAGCAGGTATTATACATCACAAGAATGATATACACTAATCCCCTAGGCGCTGTATATACCAGAATAATACGGTCGCGAATCGGCTAGTGACAAGGTTTTAATATGTGACTCACCGAACCGTATATACTCTGGCTCTACGCAGAACAAGCCCTCAGGGACTGGGAGACTAGCGAAATGCCCGTTGCAATGCTGCTTATAGATTGGGACTCAAAGATAGGAGCTGTGCTGAAGGCGAAGGTACCTGCAGACTTTGCTGATTATTATCGCGAAGACCTTAACACAGAAATTATGCGTATCTTCACTTCTCACGCCATGGGCGATGCTACAGCTGGTTTTTCATCACTAAGCATTCGAATTGGTGGTGAAGAGTATGGTGTCGCATCCTATTATACAGGAATAGTGAGGGAGGAGGAACAGTATTGTGTATCTCTTCTGCTGACTCCCTCTGAAGACCCGAAGATGTATGAGGCTGCAATCACCTCGATTGTGACCCCTCTCACAAATGCTGTCGTTGCATTAACTGATGCAGAACTTCAGGATGAGCTGGATAATACTTACAGACGCATTATCAGACTAGCTGGAATGACAGATGAGTCTCGGTTAGCACGACTTTTCTCAGATGAGGTGAGTAGAGCTGTCTTTCCCAAGTTATGGAAAGGAGGTATCTCCAAGGAAGAGCTTGAAGAATGGTTAAAGATGGTGACAGGTCTTCCCAGCGTCAGTGTTGACTCAATTATTGCTCCCTTTGAAGAACTTGGTCTTGTAAAGACAGAATGGGTTGATGAGATAGGTCGTACCTGTGTCTTTATGATAAAGGACCTTGAAGTGTTTAGGGCTCCACCTCTTGTTGCAATGGAATCGGCAAGTAGTGTTCTTGATCCTGAACTTGCAGCTGAGTACAAATCAGAGGTTCTCGAATTTCTCACTGAATGGCAGAAAACTCCTGAGGATACTGTATCAGTAGCTCAGGTCTTAGCAGATCCTGACTGTTATGATACTCTTAGCGAACTCAGAAGGCGTCCTGCCAACATCTCAGAATTGGAAGCCACACTCGGTATTCCTCCAAAGGAGCTTAAGGAGGCAATTCAAACTCTTAAGAAATTCAGAGTTGTTTCAGAGAAACGAAGAAAAGGGCCCTCCGGTGAGTATGATAAATGGCTATTTCTCCTCAATGATATTCGAGTCCGGTTATTCTTCCCTGAATATTTCTTGCAGACTCTTGTAACTGATCTCGAGAAGACTCCAGATGATCCTAAGGCTATGGAGATGGTTCATCAACATCTGCGTCTCCTGAGAGATAACTTCCCACGCTAATTGACGAATATCACATAGTCATTTTGCTATCGTCATAGTGATGTTTGGAGATCCCCTTGCGGGACTTCTATAGGGGCATCAGTCATATTGCGAAATTCACAATTTCGCCATATATTCTTGCGAATATTACAAAAAAGAAGGGCTATCAGGGCTTGAATCAACAAAATAGATACACCTATCCTTTTTTGGTAAACTAGAAAGCTTCATATGGCGTTTTGGGGTTTCATCCGTTGTGATCTTCACACGGGTGGCGGTCTTCCCCCGTCAGGAACTCGCAATACACGGTCCCACGAGTTCTAGTCCCTAATTGCAGTAGAAACTGCTACTGTTCTTGCGCATAAACGAATTTTACCGCCCCTGTGGGAGAACACGCTCCAACGGATGTTTGGGGTTCTCTGAACCCCCAACATCTAACATATTTCTCGAAAACTCGGTATCGTACACACAAAACAAGTTAATCAAGCCTGTAATATCCTACTCTATTGTGAGTGGATTCTTCCACTGCGATATATAGTCAATTTGATGACTGGTGAAGCAACCGTGATTCACAACACCTTCCTCATACGCATCTCCACAAAAGAAATACTCGCCTCCACTAAGTATTGGCCTGTCGACGTGGCATCAGAGGTTCTAGGTGAGTACGTCACAACAAGAGAAGAGCTACGTTCCGAAGAGAGCAATGATGCGGATTTGGGGGAATTAGCACTTATCGTAGGAGATCACAAGTTCCATGGGGTGGACTTAATCTCCGATGTACTCCTTCTATTTGTCACTGATAAAGGAGAAGATGAAGCTAGCATATTCGAGAAAGTTGAATTAGCATCTAAGGTTATGAGGAAGGAGTTAGCAAAATCCGGACTAGATGCTGTAAGGGATGAGTATGAAAAGCTTGTTGAACCCTCAGTTACAACCAGACTGAAGATTGCCCTGGTTGGAGAGGGTGGTGTTGGAAAGACGACCACACTTCATCTCTTGCTAGGTGAAACGCCACCTCTTCAGTACGTTCCGACCATAGCTCTCAATCTTGAAACTGTTGAGAACATCAGGTTTGGTAACTATAGTCTTGTGCTCTGGGATTTTGCAGGACAGGAGCGTTTTCGGACTTTGTGGCGCTTCTATTTCCATGGAGCTGATGTGATCTTTTTAGTATGTGATTCTGCCCTTCGCAATGTGATAATCAGCAAGGACATTCTCAAACTCATTAAACGAGATGCTCCTAAGGTCCCAGTCTTTGCTTTGGCTAATAAGCAGGATAAACCTAATGCAATGAAACCTGAGGTCGTTCAGAAGATACTAGGAATTCCGACCTATCCAATGGTAGCAATTGACAAAGCCAGACGTGATGAGATGCTCAGGATCTTAATGACTGCTGCAGCTCAATATGTTGGAGTCGCACTTCCTGATCTTCCTGCGTCAGAGTTGTTGAAGTTTACAGATGCAGCAACAGAGGAAGCGATAGCTGAAACTGATGCAATGGAAGAACGGCGTGAAGCAGAAGAAACTGAGGCAGCGATGGAAGAAGCTGATTACGAAACGATTGAGGTCGTTGAAGAAGTTTTAGTCGACGAGGAGGGACATGTCATTGAGAACCTCGATGACTATGAGATAGTTGAGGAAGTCATTGAAGAAGTAGAGGATGACCTATTCGAGGAAGAGATAGAAGAAGAGGCAATATTGGCTGAACAACCTACTGAGGTCATGGTTGAAGAGCTTGATGAAGTAGAGGCGGAGGTAGATATCGCTATCTCCGAACTAGAAGCTGAAGAAGAGGTTGTATCACCCGAGCAACCTACTGAGGTCATGGTTGAAGAGCTCGATGAAGTAGAGGCGGAGGTAGATATCGGGGTTTCGGAATCCGAGGTTGAGCTCGAAACACCGCCTCTAGAAATTAAATTTTCAGATGAGCACTTGATTCACAGTGAAATCGAGCATGTCGAAGCAGAAGCTTTGAGCGATACGATAGAACAGGCTGAGAGTATGGAAGTGGATGCTTCTATTTCAACACCTCAACAAGTTGATGAAGAGGAGTCCGAACTTCCTGCAATGCAGGATATGGAAGCTTCGAGTGAGATTTCAGTGGATCTTCCGATAGATATGAGCGAGGAAGAATCTTCGATTGAGATAGAAGAACCACCACCATCTATTAGTTTTGCAGAAGAAGAGCTCCCACTAGAAGAAGCCCTTGGAATTGAGCCTATTGTTGAACAAAACAGCGGAGATTTGAAATTAGCCAAAGAAATCATATTTGAAGCTCTGGAGGCTGATGAATTCATATCTGCAGAGATTGATCTTGTATCGCATGATGAAATCGATGATGCACTTGAAGCATTTAAGAGCGACGAGGCTGTTTCTACTGAGTGGGAATCTGACATCCGCGAAGAGATTGACGCGGAATCACTTGAGGAGTTGGAACTCATTCTTGGTCCTCTAGATAGCGCAGTGGGTGGAACCAAGAAGAAAGAACGTGCTGAAGATCCGCGACAAACTGAAAATTCTCCTATAACTAATGAGTCATTGGATGAGCTTAGTCGCTTACTAGATTTTGTTGATTCTGGTGAAGATGAAGAATAGCTGTATTTATGGTCTTGGCGATAGACTGATTTAGAGGTGTGATTTCGATAATAGTGTGAGTCCTCGTGAAGCTATCTGATGTTGAACCGGGTAAGAGCATTTCTGATCTTACTGTTAGGATAATATCTATCGCGCCTCCTAGAATCATCCAGACTCGAGCAGGACGAAAAACAATGCTCAAAGAAGTTCTTGTAGCCGATGATTCTGGTTCTGCAATTCTCTCTCTTTGGGGATTTAATGAAGGTAATGATCTATCTGCAGGAATGGTCATCAAGATCGAGGATGGCTGGGCAAAAGAGTGGCAGGGAAAAGTACAGCTCTCATTAGGACGCTCAGGGAAGTACGAACATTTAGCAGATGATGGTTCAGTTCCTTCAATTACAGAACTAGGGGCTTCCAAAGAGTCTACGATGTTTGAAGAATAGACCATATGGAATCACCGCCAGAGAGGAAGAATTATGGTCTTAGCTTATCTCTCAGCACCCATCATTCATTCTACTATGCGTAAGGATGATTTCTGTTCCACAGTGATTAATGTCTTGGAGAACAAAGGGATTAGAGTCTTCGCGCCTCAACTCCTTAAAGAGAGTGAGCCGAGAATCATCTTCAAACGTGATGTTGAGAATGTTCGATTGTGCGATTTTCTAATTGCGGAGGTTTCAAGCCCATCACTTGGAGTCGGAATGGAGATAATGCTCGCCATCGACTTGATGAAGCCTGTTATTTTATTTCATCACTCTAGCTCTGATCCTATTTCGAAAATGGTTGTCGGGGCTGATGGTAAGGTTCTCTTTGAGTATCTCTCCTTGAAAGAGGTCCATGATAAATTAGATTCTCTAAACCTTGAGAATTTGATAGTTCAAAGATGCGGAGTCTGCGACAGTCAGGTAGCCGAAGTTTTGGAAGATGAGATTCGTTGCGTAGCATGTGGCAGTTCAGATTATGGTAATATGGTGTAGGACTATGCATGTGCCATTGATTGATGAATCAACAAGTAGACTGAGAGTAGTGTTGCTGCTGATACTCTCAGTATCAATGGTTTCAAGCGCTAGTATTCTCATTACAATTAGTGTTTCACCTTCCTTAGTGAAGGTGTTTTGGAGGACTCTATATGGCTCTCTCTTTATGTTTATAATTGGTGCAATCAGAGGTGATCTCCCCGCATTCAAAAGTCCGCAAGTTCGTACTAATTGGCCTTGGCTTGTTGGAATTGGTGTCATTCTCTCCTTGCATTTCTCCACATGGTTTCAATCACTCGAAATGACCTCCATACCTGCTAGTGTGGTTCTTGTTGACTCATCACCAATTTTTACTGCCATATTGTCAACCATTTTCCTTGGTGAATCTCTTCGAAGACGTTCTTGGGCTGGAATCTTGGTCGCCATAGCTGGTGCGATTTTCCTTGTGTGGATAGACTATGGTCTGGATCTAGGTGCATTGACTGGTGATCTTCTAGCGCTTGCTGGTGCTGTCTTCTTGGCAATATATTTCATCGGAGGAAGAAGGTATGCGAAAGGAATGCCAATTACTATCTACACATCAATTATCTATCTTGTAGCTGCGATTAGCACTTTGGGCTTCTGTCTTATGGGCGGGTATAACATCTGGGTTTTCGAGCCATCTGAGGTCCTTATTTTCATAGCGTTAGCAATATTCCCGACAGTGCTTGGGCATTCAGTGAACAACTATCTACTCACCAAAGTCCCTGCATACGTTGTGTCTTCTGCAGTTCTTGGCGAACCAGTAGGGGCTACCATCTTAGCTGCCATTATTCTTGGTCGTATTATTGAACCTGCTGAATTGATAGGCTTTAGTGTCATACTTGTAGGAGTCGCTGCTGTACTCGCTGATATTGCTTCCAAAGAACGCTCACAGAGATTATCCCTTAATGACACCGATGGGACGTAACCTCACTGCCATCGTTGCGATACCCAGTGAATCTGAGACTCTGACTACTTCGTCTACATCCTTGTAGGCTCCGGGAGCTTCTTCAGCTATAACCACTCCTTGTGTGGCTTTGACAATAATCCCTTCACTAGCGAGTTGATCTTGAACTTCTTTTCCAAAGAACTTCCTCTTTGCCTGTGTGCGACTAAGAAATCTTCCAGCACCATGGGCTGTTGAACCAAATGAGAGTTCCATGCTACGTTGATCTCCCACCAAAATGTATGATGCTGTTCCCATTGTGCCGGGTATAATAACTGGTTGTCCTATGCTCCGATATTTTGAGGGGATGTCTGAATGCCCTGGCGGAAATGCCCGTGTAGCACCCTTTCGGTGAACAACAACCTTGGTTCTCTTTCCTTGAATTTCATGCTCCTCTACTTTCCCCATGTTATGTGCTACATCGTAGATTAATCGCATGTCCATGTCCTCAGGTGATTGACCCATAATCTTTGAGAACGCTTCCCTCGTCCAATGCATCATTGCCTGCCGATTGGCAAAAGCATAGTTTGCAGCAGCACTCATCGCTCCTAGGTAAGCCTGTCCTTCTGGGGATGTTGTGGGTGCGCTGCACAGCTCTCTGTCTGGTACCTCTATCTTGTACTTTCTCATGGCTTGGGTCATAATTCGGATGAATTCGGAACAGACTTGGTGTCCAAGACCGCGAGAGCCACTATGGATCATGACCATAACCTGACCTTTCCTCGTGATGCCCATTACCTTAGCAGCCTGTTCATTATATATCTCATCAACGAGCTGAATCTCAAGAAAGTGGTTTCCAGAACCAAGAGTCCCACTCTGCTTAAGACCTCTCTCTTTAGCAGTTCCTGGTACATCTGCAGGATTAGCGATTTCTAATCTGCCATTAGCTTCTTGATTTTCAAGATCATCTTCCCATCCATAACCTTCCTCAACAGCCCACCTGGAGCCTCCTCTAAGTACCTCATCCACTCCTCTGTGCGACTGAAGATTGATCTTACCCTGCTTTCCCACACCTGTTGGCACATCTGCAAATAGTTGGTCAATGAGCTGTCTTATTTTCGGTCTGACATCCTTCTCATCAAGGTTTGTTCGTAGCACCCTAACGCCACAATTGATATCGTAGCCAACACCGCCTGGGGAGATGACACCATTCTCGTAATCTGTTGCTGCGACGCCACCAATTGGAAATCCATACCCCTGATGCCCATCAGGAAGTACAATACTATGGGTATAGATACCAGGGATACATGCCGCGTTGGTGGCTTGTGTAAAAGTAGCATCCTGTTTCATTTTCTTAACAAGATCTTCAGATGCATAAATCCTAACAGGCACTCGCATGCATGGCAGTGTTCCCTTTGGAATCTCGTAAATGTTCTCGGCGACCTTTTTGGTGTCCATTTAACACACTCTCAATGTCCAATTGCTTCCCCCTTTGAAAGTCTCGCTATAAGGCTTGTGAAGTGAGCTTCAACTAGATGTCTACAATCACGGGGGAAAGGCTTATTCCCTACCAATGGGGGTGATGTTCAGGATTGAATAATCCTGAAAACCGAAAAGGAGGATGTGTCACTAGGTGGCTGAAGTGCGACTCACAGCAATGGTAACAACTCATGGCTGAAGCTGTAAGGTCAAACAGGAAGATCTCACAAGACTTCTCCAGGCTGCTGGTCTTCTCTCACCGGGAGCTAACTGCGAGGGAGAGATGGGCGATGATGCTGTGGTCCGTATCATCAATGATGAAGTGGCAGTCGTGGAGAACGTTGACATCTTTACACCGATACATGATGATCCCTTCATTCAGGGTAAAATAATTGCGTGTAATGCCACAAATGACGTATTTGCTATGGGCGTGACGACTATTCTCTCCCTGCAAGCGTTTCTGGCATATCCCGTGGATTTACCTGAAGATATCGCTGTCAATGTCCTTAAAGGAATGAGCACCTTCATGGCGGGTCTTGGTTCAAAACTCTCTGGAGGTCAAACGATCACCAATCCTTGTCCGGTCTTTGGTGGAATTGCCTTAGGAGTGACTCATCCACGAAATGTTGTGTATTCCAGTGGGGCACGACCTGGTGATGTAGCAGTACTCACAAAACCACTTGGTATTCAGTCTGCTATGCGATCCTATAGGGATCTTAAAGATGAGAAACGTGAAATGCTTCTGGCTGAGTTCGACGAACCATCCTTGCTTAGAATGCAGGAGAGTGCAGTTCGTATTATGACCCAGAGTAATCTTGAAGTCGCTCAGGCGATGAACGAAGTCGGGGTCAGTGCTGCAACTGATATTACAGGGTTTGGTCTGCTTGGCCATGCTAACAATGTGAGTTCTCTGAGTGGCGTTGATGTGGTAATCAGTCAAGTTCCAGTGATTAAAGGAACGCTTGAACTTGCAAAGTTCTTTGGTCATAAATTATCATCTGGGTATGGCGCTGAAACTGCTGGCGGAATGCTTGCGTTCATGGAATCTGCCAAAGTTAATCGATTCCACGAGTTCCTAGCAGACAAAGGTCTGCCCTGTTGGACTGTTGGCGAAGCTACGAGGTACAAAGGATCACCACGTGCCACTTTGGCACAAGATGTTCAATTTATTGAGACCGAATTCCCATGAGAACATCAAAAACCATCTGGCGTGATGTTCGAGGTATGCTGCTGCGAGCGGCCGGTCTCCTCTCATATTCTATTCAAGCAAGTGATTTAGTCTGTCCAGAAGCTTATCTATACCTTGAACACATTTCAAATCGAGCTCTGGATCGATGAACTTACGAAGTTCGATTATCTCATCTTTTTCTAAATCATGAAAGAGCCAAAACTCTTCGACAGATGCTGTTCTTGATTCCGCCATGATCAACTTCACTTCTATTAGTATTCTACTTAATAGTTCGCTTTTTGTCGATAAATACTCTTGGGTGGCGGAGGCGCCAACCATACTGTGAGGCTATACGATTCATGCTTAATAACGACAAACCATTTAACGCCCATCAGGTTACAGGGAATATGCCAATCAACAAGAAAGATGCGGGTGTTTAGGAATGAAGATTGTTGTGACTGGACCTTATGAGGCTGGCAAAAGTCAGATGATTCACCATATTACAAATGGAGCCTGTATCAACATTGAACGTAGGGGCACAACTATTGCAATGGATCACGGCCTAGCAAATGTTGATGGTATGAGCGTCTTCATGTTTGGGACACCTGGACTCTTACGGTTTCGGACAATGCGAAAGATACTAAGCTCTGGAGCTGATGGCATCATCTTTGTAGTCGACTCTGTGGATCCAGAATCTGATGCTAGAGCCAAGCTCTTCTTTCGTGAGATTGCATTCTTCCTTCCAGGAGTACCCTGCGTTGTGGCAGCTAACAAGCAGGATGTACAAGAATCCCGACCTGTCGATTCGTTAAGAATGAATTTGCGTTTTCTCGCTGGTCTTCCTGTCTTTCCTGTATCTGCAAAGACAGGAGAGAATGTTGATAGTATGCTTAGGACATTACTCTATCTTGTTATGATGCAATGGAGTTCTGTCTTCACAAAATTTGCTCAGTATAGTGGAGCTAAAGATGGGCTCAAGAGACTAATGAAAGATCTCAATCTCGAGCGTGAACAGGCTGTAGGCTATCCCCGACGTTTTGAACTAAGGAAACTGCTCGAAGTTCAGATTGGCGATGAACAATTTGTCGTCAAAGATTCAGTTCGCGCCCTTCTAGAAAATCCAGTTAGTATTATGCAGAGATAAATGCACTTTCCAAGGCTTGAACCTGCACTTCCACCTCTAATATCAATTGAGATATAGGGGAGTTGTTTCTTTAGAAAGAATCAAAAGCGATATAGACCGCAACCACTCATAATTGCTAGGTGAGTCCTATGACAGAAGACCCTGAACTCGCTATTGATGATATTGATCCAGCCGAACTATTAGAACAGGCTACAGCTTCTCTGGAGGCTGGCGAAAAGGATGAGGCTGCGAAGATGTTCAACGCAGCTGGTAACATCTACATGTCTGTTGCAGAGTTCGATGAGGCTCACAAATGTTTTGAAGAATCCCAGCGAATATACAAGGATTTGAAGGATGAGAATGGTACTTGCGATACGATGTATAATCTTGGTGTTGCGAGTATAAACTTGGAAAGATGGGATGAGGCACTTACATCATTGGGGACAGCTATGAAACTCTTCGAGAAGGTCTCGAATAAGAGCGGTGTGGCTGATGCTATCTACGGGTTAGCTTTAGCAAGCCTTGGTCATGGCAACTTTGATGAAGCGATGGAGTACTTCAAGAAGGCACAGAAAGCCTACAAAACCCTTGAGAACGATCAAGGCATGGCTAGTGTTATCATGGACATGGGCGCGGCATATGCGGACAAAGAGGACTGGACAAACGCCCAAGCAACAATCAAGAAGGCTCTGAAACTATACGAAGATATGGGTGACAAATCTGGTATTGCGGATGCACTCTCACTGCTTGGTGATATTGCAGAAACTGGTGGTGACGAGAGAAAAGCTGCAGAGCTATTTGTCGATGCAGCTCAGAACTATTTCGAAGCAGAAATCTTCGATATAAGTCGGGAAGTGCTGGACAGAGCTGAACAGAAGATGTGGGACATCCCAAAAGCCACTCGAAGAAGACTCAGACGAGTGATTGATGATCTGCGTGATGCATTGCCTGAGGAAGAAGAGATCTCAGATGATGATGAAATTGAGGATGACTTTGACCCAGACTTGCTTGGTATCGAAGACGATTAATTCCTCACTAGAAATCAGACATCAGACCTACGAGGTCTCTCAACGGGAAAACTCTATTTGCTTAGTTTCTCTCATTCGTGTATCTTCCAATGGAGTAGACCTTATTGAAACACTGGCGAACAAAAGTATTGACAATCACCATTATGGTCGTTCTTCTAGGGTCCATCGTCACAATAGCTATCCCAAGTTCTTCCAGCCGATTTACGAATCTCAGATACTTTTCAACTAGTGCTGATGGAAACCAAACACCTCTGAGAAGAGTTGTGTTCGTTGCTCCTGACCCAAATTCATACATCGACGAGTTCGCCTATATCTCTGCTATTTCGACCTCCGTGTTTAGCGAAAATGGGACGCAATATATCTCTCCCCTCATCTACTCAACAGGGTCTGACAGTGAGAACTGGTTTCTTGAGGACTGGGTCGATTATCTGGGTATCGATGGAGGACTAACCCAAGCGATATCTGTTGGTGACTTCTCAGAATCTTATCTTACAAACCTGCAGTACGACATTGGGCAGAAGATATACCCTCGAATCACCGGAACTACATCAGCAGAGATTGCTGCAAAAATCGCTGTTTCAGAATGGCAGAACTCCGATGCTGCTGTGATATCTCTTGCAAGGGATGATTTTCAAACAAGCGCAGTCATCACAGGAAATAGTAGTCACACCTTCCTCAATGATGCGTCAGAACTTGATACCTTTGGTGGCTCTGTCACAGGAGGCGCTACACCCACTAGTATTACATTCACACCACCCACGTGGGCTGGTTGGCTTGAAGGCAGTTTCAACTGGACTGGCACTGAGATTCTCACTCATGAATTAGTAGACCCGAATGGAGAGATCGTAGATTATTCGGTATACAGCCAGGTCTACTTTTCGAGATACATTGGATATGTAGAGAATCGTGTTCCACTACATTTCTGGCTTCCAAAGACCACTGATGGTGTGTGGACCATGAATCTTACTAGGGATGCCCCTGGAACAACAAGCATGAATTGCGAGGTTCTCTATCATCCTGGACACTCTCAGACAGTTTCTGTTCCTTCAAACGCAAAATGGTTGAACGTGACTCTAAACTGGGATAATGTTGCAACTGATTTAAACCTCGCATTGGTTGATCCAAGTGGTCGTTTAGTCATGTGGGCTCCTGCAGGTAGCATTCTATCCAATCCTGGTCGAGAATCTATACAGCTCCCATACCCCATGGAAGGCGATTGGAACATCATCGCATCCTGGATGGATGCAACGAATGAACAGAACAACATCAATCTTTCATGGAGAATCTCACAACTTCCAACAGATTTACAGCATTACTTGGAATCAGCGTCGAATGGTGCAGTTCTTGCTTCTCTCCTTAATGCCCCTCTCCTCTATGCAGAACCTAATCAAATTCCCCAAATCACTCAATGGGCTCTTAATAGGCTAAATGTATCAACAATCTGGTTTGTTGATATAGGAAATCTCCAACAGTCGTCCCTCATTACTGAACTTGAAGCCTCAGCGACACTCATGAATATGAATAGTTATGGCGCAATTTCTGGAAATATCACTGAGCTATCAAAAAGATTAGATATTGTGGTCACAGTCCCTACAGGAGACAATAGTGAGTTCTTCGGACCCGCTGCATTTTCAGCAGCAGTTCACGGAGCTCCCATATTCTCTCTAAGTAATAATGATAATCAAATGATAACACGGGCTCAGGAAACGTGGGCTCCCTATCTCATCGGTCCTGAGATTAACAATATCTATGTAATTAACAAGTATGAGAACCGCGCTGAGAATGGTTGGTATGATGAGAGAATCCCCAACAAATATTCTATGATGAAGTCTGTTGATGACTTTGAGAGTTTTCTTACTGTTAGAGGAGCACGAAATGCAACACAAGCACAACCTTGTGTTATTATAGCACCAATGTCACTACTTCCTTCAAGTTTTGACAGGTCTCTCCAATGTGCCTTCAATCCAGGTCGAATACCTGCTGAAGAGCCCTCCACAGCATCGATACTTATCAATCGTGGTCTTCTCCACAGATATCTCTTCCTTACCGCGGAGTCGTCTGACACAGCTCTGATTAGTATGTATGCATACACAGATGGCGCGCAGTTTGTAGATAACACACTTCATTATTCGGAACTATTTCAGATAGAAAATTCAACTGATGCCCTTGAAGCAGCTGGATTTGGCATTGAGAGTCATGTTGGCGTCACAGAGACCTTCGCACAGCTGAATTCTCAAGTGGCATTATGGTCTCTCAGCACGCATGGAACATTGACACTCCTCCCAAGAGACCCTCCTGACAGACCACATGGTCTTGGTTATTTCTCAATGAGAACCGTAGACGCACCTTTTGGATTTGAAGAGAGTGAGAGTGTGAGAGAGAGCCCCACCGATGCTGATACACTAGTAAATCCCGTTGTATTCTCTGCTGAAGCAGCCAATCACGTGACAAGATCAACCAATGAGCTAGAAGCCGCAATTGGAAACATTGGCTCTCCCATCGTCATTCTCACAGCTTGTCTCCTTGGAGGTACGGATATGCCTCTTATGCTCATGAAACATGGGGCTGTGGCTGTGACTGCTTCACCTCGAACTGTCTATTTCCAACCTGCTGGGATGCTCTCAGTGATATTGGCGCAATCTCTAAGTCAGGGTGATACAATTGGAGAAGCCCTATCGTATGGTCTATCTCTCACATCCTCAGATTTTGCTAATCCTCTTGTTGGTAGAGACCCCCGGGACTATGCTAACCAGCAGATATTATTTGGAGATCCATCCGTTCAACTCTACGAACCAAGTGCATCACCTCATGTAGCCGCATTGGATCCTACAACAGAGGTCTTTGGCGACCATGTGCCCACTAGAGCTGTTCCTTCGATTGCTGTCTTAGGCAGTTCTACATATCTTCCTGATGCACTCTCTCCTTTGATGGTTGAGTTTGATTATTATGAACCATCGAATTTCTCTGAATTCATTCCTCTTCTCCCACTTCGATATACTGTCATTATTGAACCATCTACGCTCTCACTGTTCACAGAGAATCTATCGACCTATGCCAGTGAATTTGATACCTACATACGTAGTGGGGGTGTCTTGGTCGTACTTGGTGTAACAGAATCCCTCCCTTGGATTCCTTGGCCAATCTCCTATGATTCACTTATAGATAGTAATGCTATTACGTACATTGAAGAAATGCACCCGTTGTTAATGTCACCTAACGCGATAAACACGACAACTAATCATACTGGTCATTTCACGTCAGTCTGGGCTAATCTTACCGTACTAGCAACAGCTGGTTCTAATCCTGTGATTGTCGCTGGTACATACGGCTCTGGAAAGGTTGCACTCACCACCACGAATCCAATTGGACTGATTCGAGATGAATTCATTGAGAACATTGTAATGTGGAGTTCAATGCCCTCCATCTGTCTGCGTCAGCTATCAAAAAGTCAATCCATTGTTTGGGCGGGTGATCATGTTATACTCACGATTCGACTTTCAGATTTTGAAGGAAATCCTATCGAATCTGCTAATCTACATTTTT
>JAEOUM010000077.1 GCA_016839275.1 Candidatus Thorarchaeota archaeon | reverse complement strand
GTCAGGCGACTCGTGGAAGAGGGAACAGGTCTTGATGTACTTAGAGATAGAATTGGATTGCAAGAAACCGAAGTGGTTCAAAGTCGTCAGAAGCTCGATGCAGCACTAAACGAGTCTAAGATAGTAGAGCGAGAGCTTGAGTTGCTACAATACGATCTATCTAGACTTGAAAAGAAGAGAGCACTACAAGGTCAGGAAAGAGATTTGGAACAAGAATTGAATTGGGCAAGTTTTGATGACTTTTCTGCCAGAATTCAACAGGTAAAGGATGAGATTGAAACAAAGGAGTCAGGTCTTGTAGGTGCGTTAGAAGAGCAGACGGACATTGAGGGGCAAATCTCCGAACAAGAAGAAGAGAACACGGAACTTGAAACCAGACTATCAGGGCTTCAGACGGAACTTGGTAGAATTGATGCAAAGATTGAGGAAGAAGAACGAAATCTTGCCAGATTTGAGGGCGATTCAAAAAAGCATATCGTAGAACTTCGTCAGCTTGAGAACAATGTTAGGGCTGAGAAACGAAAAGAGGAGAAACTCAGCGAGGATCTAGGACGTGTGTCCATCACACGAGAACAATATGTGGACCAACAGAAAATCCTACGTGAAGAGCTAAGTAAATTAGAAGAGGAACGAGCACAAGTACAGGATGAGCTTGCAGCTTTTGCTGAATGGAACACGAAGAGAGCAGAAGCACACGGCTTATACAAGGCACTTCAGGTTGAGATAGAAGGTAAAGACTTACTTATGAGAAGTCTTCGTGAAAGACTTCAGATAGAAGAAGCTGAGCACCAAGCAATAGAGAGTAAATGGTCTCACATATGGGACAAGATCGAAAAAACAGATGAGAAAGAACTTGCAAGCAAAAAGTCTCAGCTCGAGAGAGAGATAGCATCTCTCAATGAGGAACGTTTTAGAAAAACAAGCTTGGTGGCTCAACTCGAGAAAGAAATTGACGACATTAAGGTTCGACTTTCTGAAACTTCCAAACGCATACCTGAATCTGTTAGAAGTCTCAGTAAGGCTATTTCAGAACACAATCTGGAAACAGTGAAGGGACCAATCATCAGTATGTTCACAGCGGACGACGATATTTCATCTGCTATAGAAGGAGTCATTTCGGGGAATCTCATACTGGCATTTGTCACAACGGCATATTCTGACTATCAATTACTAATCAAGCTGAGAAATAAAGAGGAAGCCCCGTCTCCAATAATCTTCATGAAAGAAAACACAGATCAAGAAAGATTTGAGTTGCCTCAAGGAGCAGGCGTTGAAGACTGGCTTTGGGACAGGATTTCAGCGGATTCTGAAACACAATCCCTCCTACGCAGGGTTTTTGGCGATTTTGTTCTAGTTAAAAACTCTCAGACTGCATCGCGACTTGCTACAAAATATAATCTAAGAACAGTCACCTGGGAAGGTTCTGTGACAATCCCTGATGACAATCAGATTATCAGTCATCCAAAGAGCGAGCCATCGGGAATGGTTTCCACTGCTCCATTACAAACGCGCGCGGTAAAGATTGAGAGAGATCTCATATTAGAACGCAAAAGAGTTACAGACATTATGACTAGATTGGAAACATTGTCGAACGAGCGAGAAGAAGCAATGGAACTGATCAGTCAGATTACCCGTTGGGGCTCAACATGGGAGCGTCGACGGAAACTAAATGAAAGCATACCAGAGTTAGAAGAAAAAATAGTGGCTATAGATGATGAGCTGAAAGATCTTCAGCTTAAGTATGGAAAGTCTGAGAGAAGCCTTAGGAAACTAGATAGTACGCAACCTCCGGAAAGAAGCAGATTGGTAGGTCAGGAGTCAGCAATCAGAAGTAAGTATCGACGTCTTCAGAATGATTTGACAAGAATCGACAATAAAGCACACGCCTCTGAGAAGGATGAGGAAATCAAACGTCAAGAGCTGAAGAGAGTCAAAGAAAATGTTATGATGCTATCTGATAGCCTCACTGACTTGCGAAAGGAAATCAAACAGTCAAAGGATGCTACATCCTCAATTCTTGAGAAAATAGAGATCATGCGTGCAGGAAGAGAGGAAACGAAGAAAGGGCAGACAAAAATTAGAGAGGAACTTGCAGAGAAAAGGAACGTAATCCGAACGCTGAGTGAGCGGTTGGTTGAATTGAATCTACTTCTGAAGACACGCAGACTTGAGGTCTTGCAATCTAAGAGACAATTGACAAACCTAGAGTATGACCTTGAATTGGTTGAGCAGGAACTGGAGGGTAAAAGCAGACCTGCTAGCATCAGAGGTGTTGATCTTGTTAGGAGTGAACTTGTTAAGCTTAGACACATTCTTGACGATTATCAGGATGTTTCAGAAACCGTGGCTCATACAGAGAACCAATTGAAAGGCAGACTAAGAGAACTTGTGGAACGTGTGGCAGAGTTAGGTGAGGAGCTCGATGAAGCTGAATCTGCTGTACGTAATATCAGAGAGCAATATCATAATGGGATGAATGAAACACTCCGCAATGTGGAGAAGGGTGTTAACGAGGTTCTTGGAAGAGTACAGTTCCCTGGTAGTGTGAGGTTCGAGCTTGCTCTCAGAGATGGAAGATATGGAGTGGAATTCAAATCAAGGATCAAGACAGAAGGATTTGGTGAAATCAGTGCAGGGTCTGGTGGTGAGAGATCTCTAATTGCAATTGGACTGATACTAGCGTTGCAGAGGTTCAATCCAGCACCAGTTTACGTCATGGATGAAGTTGATACATTTCTGGATGCGACAAACACAGAGCTCGTTAGTCGTCTCTTTCATGATGCATCCAGACGTAGCCAGTTCATCCTACTCACGCCTGCAAAGAGTACACACTTGTTGAAACACGCTGACAAAATATTGGGTATAGTTTCACCAAATGGTGTTGAACCCTCAATAATAATCGAAAGCCCCAAGTTCAAGACACAGTAGAGAGTGATATTCATGAGTGAAAACGAAAGCCTTGCCGAATCTGTCTTCAACATGGTGCAGGCTGTTCGTTCAGGAGAAATTGACCCACTTGAAATCCGTTTGACTCAAGCGTACAAAGACCTTCAAGAAATGGCAGCCAAGATTGACAGTCGGATTGACATTGATGAAATGTTGAATGAGATTCTGAGTACAAAAGTAAATCGAGTACAAGAACTTGCCCGAATCCTCGCAGCCCCTGAAATCTACGTGAGTCGACTTAAGGAATTATCAATGAAGGATCTCGCAAAGCTGGTGACTATTAAACAACCAATTGTCATAGGACATCTTGAACGGGATTCGCTTGGTGAG
>JAEOUM010000076.1 GCA_016839275.1 Candidatus Thorarchaeota archaeon | reverse complement strand
CAAAGGCACCAATTGCGATTGTCGGAAAAGTCTGTATGTTCTGTATGAGTAGGAAATTATAGTAATACATTGGACTGTATATGGGCATTATAATTAGTAGAGCCATAAAGACCATAAATGATGAAATTATCATTACGCCAATCGCAAGATTACGCATTGGTTTGCTTGCAGGGCTCTGTAATAGCCGATAGTTGAAGAAAATGACTGGAGCAGCAATAAACAGACCTAGCAAGAAATTATAGAGGATAGTGGTTATTGAAAAGGATTGATCAAAACGTATTAGTTCTGGGTAGTAGTAGTAGTCAGAGTTCGCGGGAGTGAAAAGCAATCCATTGAAGGGGAGGAACAGAACATCAATGACACTTGTAAAACTGAATTGAAGTGGTACAAGCATGACCAAGAGCGCTTTCAGTAGCATTCTTGACCAAATTGGCAGACGATCAAATATTCCCACGACTCTCGCCCTATAGATGATACCGAATCATAACCTAATAAGAATGACCAATTGAGAAAATTTGTACAATCGATATAAGGCTAAGAATATCTCGACTGCAAATTTTCAAACCAAGGTGCAACAATTGCATTGTTGACCCTGTCAGAGGATGGAAGATATGGTTTGATATCTAAGAGGGGAGTTCCATCATCAGCATCTATGTGGTCGACAAGAATGCATGAGTTCTGGTCATCGACAGACTTGATCTTTACTATCGTGTGACCAATTGGATTCGGTCTTGCTGGTGACCTACATGCAAATACACCTGAAGCTGTAGGTCCTTTATTTTTTGGAGGATTTGCGAGAAGCGTATGCCGAATATCGGGTGTATCCATTCGACTAATCCACCAAAGTACAATGATATGAGAAAACATGTTAAGATGGACCGTTGCATCCCAGAATTCAGCTTGAATGACAAGACGAATTTCTGTATCATTTTTTTCTACGTGACCAATTGGAATGAGTGTGTAAGTCATCTATGTCACCATTTTGACATTTGTTAGTAATCGATAGGACAGATTAATCCAGCTATCTGGAATTCGATAGGTGAGTGCAAAATAAATCCCTCTCAGAGTCGTTATAGTCAGTGTCAAAACGGATGATTACGCTTCTCGATGGATTAAAAGGACTGTAATGCTTCTTGTAACGATTAGGCTGAGTGTCATGAAGACAATTAGGATTGGTAGTGTTAAGAGTGAACCTGGGAAAATCAAGTATGGTTTCATTGATGCAATGGCTCTACCAACGGGCACAATCGATAAGATACCCGTTGTTATCGCACAAGGGAAACATGAAGGACCTACATTTTTCCTTACTGCAAACATTCATGGAAATGAGCTAACTGGTGTTGCTGTCCTCCACGAACTAGTAACCGAGGACTTGGTAAATGAACTAAAGGGCACCATTGTTTCAATTCCAACCTTAAATCCAACAGCTCTAAGACTTTATCAAAGACATCCAGAATACCAAGATGATGATCCTAATCGTCAGTTTCCTGAAGGCAGGTTTGCAAAACCAGATGAAGAAGATGAAGATAAGAAGTATCCAAAACCGTTTGAACAAGTAGCCAAACTCCTTTATTCATACTTTGAAAAGTATGCAGACTATCATCTGGACATTCACAATCACTCACTACGTTCTGTACCTTACTCAATCATTGATCGTATCTTCTATGAAGGGGAAGAGGAAAGAAAGGAAGCTGAGGAACTCGCAAAGAAACAGCTCGGAATGGTTGAGGCATTTGGAGCTGGAGCCATGATGACTACTGATTTTCCTCCAAAGAAGTATATGAACTTGAAATATCATAGATCCCTTTCTGGTGCAGTCCTGAATTCACTCAGAATACCTGCCTTTACAGTTGAGCTTGGAAGTAACAGCGTACTGATTCCTGAAATTGTCGCAGGTGCAGTAAAGGCGACAAGAAATCTTCTTAGATGGGCTGGCATGCTAGATTCACCTAAAGAAAAAATCACCGAATACACTGTGCCAGTTCCTGAATATCGAATTAGACGAATTGAACATCCACGGGCGATGCACTCTGGAATTGTAAAATTACTTGTAGGTCCTGGTGAGAAGGTCACTAAGGGACAGGCTATAGCCAATATTACAGACATCCATGGGAGACCTCTCGGTGATGGTGTAATCAGAACTGAGCATGATGGCTACATGATAGCACTCAGGGACCAGATCACTGTCTATCCAAACATGGGCATAGCTGAAATGGGCATAAAGGATGAAGATGATATCATCGCTCCAATGCCATCTAAGGATTGAATTGGTCATCCAGCTGTGAAGATCATTTTGGAAACCGCTGCACGTAGATCATCCTCTGAGAGATAACCAGACATTTGTTCAGGACCCATGTAGATTGTAGGAAGTGCAGGAAGATCTTGTTCAGAGACCTCACTATCTGGCTCATCAACATTGACTATCTTTACTGCAAATGGGTCGATGCCCATCTCAGTGAGTACAGTATTGAGACTAGCTAGAACAGGACCACAGAAAACACAATGGTCAGATTTGTAGAAGAGAATCTGTGGAATAGCTAGCAGTTCTTTCCAAGCTGGAATTAAAACGACGAACTTTGATCCTTGCGTGAAGTCGCCCTTCACTCTGTCTTCAACCCAAATTCTTCCACCGAGTTGCGAGATATATCTATCAACAACCGTTAGACTAAGGCTCCTCCCAACTAGTAGATCCTGAGATTGTCCCACTCTTCTAAAGATATGTGATTTTTCCTCGTCAGGGATTCCAGGTCCTCTGTCCTCAAACACAATACGAACCATATTATCTACTTCTGTTGTGTTAGCGTGAATATCGAGAACAACTTTGTCACTTGTGTCGACACTAGCACAGTAATGAATGATGTTGAAGAATATATACCACATAAAGGCGTGACCAATCACATCAAGAGCACTGTCTGCAATGTTTGAAGAGATTTCAAGAGTCTTCCACTCAAAGTCCCTAAGTGCCTCTCTAACTGCTTTATTGAAGTGTGGCAAGAGGCGAGTCTGCGTCTTCTCAGGAGGTGCTTGATCAAGAGATATCAAAACACCCATATTAGCTATCATTCGTGCCGCATTCCGCAGACTCCAAGCTGTTTCACTTAAAAGACTCTTCAAACGGTCGGGGAGTTCGAGTGAGATACTTAGGTCTTCTAGTGCGAAAATGACATTCTGATTAGTCATATTCAAATCGCTCGTCATTACATCAAGGTAGAGATTTGCTCTTTCACTCTCTTCTCGAAGATTCTGTTCCATTGCACGACGTCTTGTTATGTCTACAGCAGTCAAAGCGATTTCAGTTGGTTTGTCAGGTCCTGATGCAAGAGAGCGGGCAGATACACTTGCCCAAAGGCTTTTTCCTTCTTTACTCCGAAACTCCATCTCAAGATCTTTTACGCTCTTGCCAAGGAGCACCTCCCGAATGATATCTGTACCAGGATTGTAACCGGGTTTTGGCTCAGGCAGGAAATCCGAAATCGGTTGTCCTATTATCTCTTCAGCATCTATTCTTAGGAGCTCTTCAGTAGCAGCATTGACCTGTTCTATCATCCCATTCCGATTTATTGTAAAGTAGGCAACTGGAGACATGTCATAGAGAGATGCAAATCTGTTCTCTAATTCAGTCACTGCAGCTTCCAATGCGATTTGCTTTGATATATTCTTGATACTTGCAAGAATAGCTGGTTTTCCTTTCAGTGTGACAGTTGTGGGTGTGATCTCAACATGAAGCGTACTGCCAGTCTTTGATGCGAGGCGTGTTGTGAAACGAGAAAGATGTTCGCCGAGGATAAAAGAATCAATGAGGTCACTATCATGACGGCGAGAGAGCTTGTCCACAATATCTTCGAAGGCAACATCAACTATTTCATCACTATCATACTCTAACATATCAGCAAAGGCTGAATTTGCCATTATGACATCTTCATCTTGAATTACTATCATTCCCTCATTGACGACATCAAGAACTCTCTGAATCCATTCTGTATCTTGTAATGAGCTGGACAATCTCAACACCTCGCTCTCTGAAGAATGTGCATTACTATTGATAAAGAAATGTTGCGAGTCATCAACATTCGTAGATGGAAAAGAAAATCGAGAAATCCATACTATTAGCGAAAAATTGGAATGCATAATATTCTCTTGTGCAGATTCAAGTACATTAGCGAAATGCTCAATTTAGCGTTTCGATTTGAATAGTAGTTCACTTTGTTGGTGAAACCCTGCGATTTTTCCATTTCGAATGTAACGAAGCAAGATCAGCAGGACAAAGCAACTAATCAGCATCCCTACACCAGCTGTAGCCCAAACAACGCGAAGACTGTCAGTCAATTCCCAAATCATAGCGCCAATTAATTGACCGAACATTCCCACAATACCCATCAGTAGATCATAAGTACCAAGTGCTCGACCCTTGGTTTCTTCAGAAACAACAAGCACAATGATACTTCTTTCTGCACCAATCCAGAGAACAAAGGGAATCGCCCATACGAAGTTAATCAGGTACATCATAATGGCTCCACTTCCGATACTGAACCACAGGAAAATGAGAGCATTTCCGAAGACACCCACAATTAGCGATCCTTTGAGATTTCGATCAGTGATAGTACTTGCAGGATACATTATGAACGCGCTTGT
>JAEOUM010000075.1 GCA_016839275.1 Candidatus Thorarchaeota archaeon | reverse complement strand
TGGAAATATCATCCCCCTCTCTAATATCCGGTATGCTAGGTATGCTAATTGCTCTTATACTCTGAGGTGTCATTCTCTTCCTTTACCTGAGTTTTCGCTCATAAACGTCTTTCCTTGATGAGCTACTGAGAACACGTTTTTTTAGTAATTTCTTGATTCATATGCTAGAAGGGTGCGCTCTAGAAGGATTATGAATAGTCGTAAAACAGCGAGTAGAACGAGAAAACGACCCTATGATTCGATTACGAAGTAGAAACAGCCTTTTGTGAGGGTTAGCCACGGAAAAGAATAATATGTACTAGAAATCACTCCGACAGTGCTGACAAACGCGCAAAACACATTGAAGTAGGGAAAGATTATCAATCAATCGAACATCTGGATATAGACTAAGAAGATGTCGGTCTCTTGAGGAGTGATACGAATTGAGTCCCGATGAAAATACGAGCCCAAACAATGAATCAAAACCCAAAGCAACTCCGATTGGGAACCCGGTCACAGGTGCAGGTGACATCAAACAAGGAACGATTGCGAAATTCATGCGAAAGAGGACTCAGCTCGTTGGTTTTGAAACGGGTCTGAATAAGCACACTCAGTATGCTATTGAATTTCTCGATAATGCCATTGATGCCCTTGAGTCATGGTGGTGGAAAACAAAGAGACGACCACGCCTTTCAGATCAACTAGAGCCTGAAGTCGTTGAAGAAGTTAGGAAGAAATTATCTGAGGGTCAAGTTGATACAATTGCCATTAGCAAACAACTCGAGAGAGATATCAGGGCTGGGAAAGAAGTAGAACTGCCTCCAAGAAAAAAGGAGACCCTTGAGGAACGTATTACCGAATTCAGGAAATTCGTGACGCCTCTTCGAACACTACTCAACAAACGTGAGCCTCTGGTCGTCATGCAGTTAACAGAAGTTCAGATGCCTGATCTTGTGCCTATAGATGATGAAGAAGGATTCAAGGTCTATGAGTTCACATGCTTCGATACAGGTGTGGGTATGGTTCCAGCTGATTTAGCAAAGTTCGGAATGTATCTTGCATCAAGCAAATCTGAAAAACTGCGACAGACTAGAGGAAGTCAAGGTTTTGGTGCACCTTCGGCATTCAGTGATGCCCAGAACACAACTGGTAAACCCATTTTCACTGTTACTAAACGTTTCACATCCGACAAAGCAACCGTCAGTAGTTTCTATACAACCACTGCAAACACCAAGGATTATGTGGGCGGCCCTATAGACATGGATCTGCCATTCAATCATGGTACATACATCAGATTATATTATTTGAATATCCAGTATCGTAGAGGATACTCTGATATTTACGCAGAGATGGCATCTCTTCTGAATTCACATGTGACAATTATCTTCATAGATCCTTATGGAGAGGTCCGTATTTTCCCACGCAGAGTTTCCATCTTCCCTGAAGAACCCAAGTATGCTCAACCACATCCTGCAAGCATTAGGATTGGTGAGTTTCAGGACTTGTTAAGAGAAACTCCGGAGTCCGATCTCCGCGGATTTCTTACAAAAGCCTTCTGTCGTCTTAGTCCAAATAAAGCAAAGACGATTGTCAATGAAGCAAGTAAAGAACTTCGAAGACGTCATTTGGAACCCATCACACTTCAGACTCCAGCGGACTCCCTTTCAAAAACTGAAGTTGAACTGCTCTATCGATCCTTCTCAAATGAGGATTACATTGCTCCGCCAACAGATACCGTCGTCACGGTTGGAGAAGAAATCTTTGAGCAGACCATTCAACTTGCATACAAACCAGACTTTACAGCAGCTGTAACGAGAAAGCCCACCTCTGGGAAAGGATTGTCCTTTGCTATTGAAGTATGCATTGCATATGGTGGCGAGATTAAACCTGCCACTTCTGCTCCTATGGTACTTTGGAGGTTTGTCAACAGAGTACCAAAACTAAGGGACAACAGTGACTGTGCTACTTGGAAAGCCTCAACACTTGTGAACTGGAGGAATTACAAGGTTCAGACTTTCGATAATGGGATACCGCGTGGTCCAATAATGGTCTTCATCCATGTGTGTGGAGCTTATGTACATGTAATGTTCAAAGGACAATCAAAGCAAGCCCTGGCAGAAGATGAAGTACTTCTCCGCGAAATCAAACTTGCTCTTGAAGATGCTGGAAGGAAATTCCGACGTTTTATTACACGAAGAGAAACCGATCGTCGTAAGGCAAAACGAGCTGGTATTCTAGCGATGTATGCTGATCAATTTGCTGAGAGTCTAGTATACATTGCAAATGATGCAAAAAAGAAATCTCTCTTTGATGCAGAAACAATAGCTAGCCGGATTCGAGATTCAATTTCAGGATTTGAAACATCTGAAGAAGAAGAAGAGAGTGAAGCAGAAACCGAGGAAGCTGAGCTCATTTCGGATCCCGCCACGGATGATATGGACTTTAGTGACATTGGGGGTTGAGATTCTTGAGTGGAAAAAAGAAATCAAAGAAAAAGCCTGAGATCATCCAGGAAACTCTTGGGGAGTTGATAGAATCAAAGCCAAAAAAGAAGTCTCAACCAAAGAAGAAGGCAGAGTCAAAACCTGAGAAAAAAGCAAAACCCACTCCTAAGAAGAAAACTACAAAGAAAAAAACTCCAAAGCAATCAACTAAACCGAGCAAGAAAGAGTCAGCAGAAAAGAGTAAGCCAAAGAAAGACATTTCGTCATCAGCTGAAACCACCTCTGAGATTCCTTTAAAGACACTCCCTGGTGTAGGTCCGAAACTTGCACAAAAGCTGATAGTGGCTGGTTACATTTCTGTTGAGCAGCTTTCACGTGCACGACCCGATGCAATCTCAAAGAAAGTTGATGGCTTGAGCAAAGTTGGAGCTCGCAATCTCACTGCTGCTGCAAAAGACTTGCTTCGTAAAATGAAGACAGAGAGCGAACCAAAAGAAGAGGTCCCCCAAGATGAAGAAATATCCTCTGAGATGATGGGACCTATTCTTAGGCTTACAGATATTCCTGGTGTAGGCGCAAAACTCGCGCTCTCCCTTGAGAGGGCAGGATACACGTCAGTAGCCCGTCTTTCGCGATCTAGACCTGACGCTGTTGCAGCTAAAGTCGATGGGCTTAGTGTAGCAAACGCAACAAAGCTAGTTGCTTCTGCAAAGGAGATTGAACGTGACCAAGAGATTGAGAGGGTCATTGGTGAACCATCGACGGTCATCGCCGCGAAAAAAGTGGAAACAAAGACAGACGCAAAGGAGAAAGAAACTCCCGTGGAAGAACCAGCAGAGCCAATAAAGAAAGCAAAAAGGAAACCATCTAAGAAAAAGGAAAAGAAGGTTGAAGCTCCTGTTAAAAGGCCCGCTAAAAAGACAGCTGCACCTCCAAAGAAGAAACCAAAACCAGTCAAAAAGAAATCTAATCTTAAAGTTTCTCCAGCAATCATGAAGCTTGCTGAAGAGATGAAGCAAAACTGGATTGAGGCTGAGAGGAAGGCAAAGGAACCAAAGGTAGAAGGTGAGGAAGGACCTGTCGAAACAGTTGAGGTCGTTAATCTGACAGCAGATGATACAACTGAGCGATTGGTTGAGGCTGCTTTTGACATTCTCAATGAAACAATGACGACTGGTAGACCAGCTTTTGAGATTCCGAGTAGATCTGGAGATAATATCGTCTGGGATGAAGTACGTGACCTACTTTTGTTGGGTATGCGTACAATATCACGACCTTACCACTCACTAGCCTCAGTTGTCGATGCAACAAGAACAGCTCGAGTTATGGAGATTGTCTATAATCTGCTAAAGGCAAATCTACACGCAACAAAAAGAGAGGTCTACTACAGTGATGTGAACCTCTTCAGAGACCAGAAGTATAGTGACAAGATTGTGGAAGACGTAGCATCTATGTTGCAAACAACTCGTGATAGTGTTCATATCGTGGCTTCTGCTCGTGGTTCAGCGATGGGTCGTGTCACCATACGTGATGGTGGTGACTTAATCGATCTCACGAAAATGGGAACTGGCGGCTGGGCTGTCACTCCTTTCCTTGATCAGCTAGAAATCGTCGAGAGTGACGCTGAATTTATCCTTCTTTCAGAGAAGGATGCTGCCGTTATGAGATTAGCAGAGGCGAAGTACTGGAATCGTCAGCCATGTATTGTCATAACTGGGAAAGGCTCAGGTGACATTGCTACAAGGGCATTTCTAAAAATCTTGGTAAAAGAATTAGAGATACCTGCGTTTGCCTTGGTTGACTCAGATCCCTATGGACATTATATTTACTCAGTGTTCCTTAGAGGAAGCAAGAGGCTAAGTTACGAATCACCTTTCATTGCTACTCCTGAACTCAAGTTACTTGGTGTCCTAACAAGGGATCTAGATGAATACAAGATTCCAAAGGCTGTGAGAATACCAATGACACCTGCTGACGTTAAACGCGTCAAGGATATGCTGAAGGAACCATTTGTTCAACAAAACAAACCTTGGGTCGAGGATCTTCAGTTGATGCTTAAACTGAAAGAGAAAGCTGAGATACAGGCATTTGCTAGCCACTCGTTTCAATACTTAACTGATGATTATTTACCGAGGAAACTTGATACTGGCGATTGGATCTAATTATGACCATAACTGAGCTCTTATTACAAAACTCACAATAGTCAAGGAATAATTACATCTGATAATGAGTGGAGACTATCATAATGGTCATTTCTAAGGTTGGTATAGAGGTCGTGGACGCACACGCTCACTTCTTCACATATGAAACGATTAAACGTTGGCTCGATAGTGGCGTATCTCTCAATCGTATTCAACAACGGGTTGCGCACAATACGGATATGGGTAGCTTAACTATCCCTGATGAGAATTGGGATGCAGGTCAGATGTGGAAGGACGAACTTGACAAATATGGTATCTCTGCAATAGGAATGATGATCAGTTCCGAGGTCTGGGATGAATTCAACGCGACAAGAAAGAGATTCCCAGGTCGTTTCATGGGATATGCAAATATCGATCCTGCATCTGATGACGCTGTTGATCTAGTCAAACGAGCTGGTAAGGATGGTTTCCAAGGAATTAAACTGTACCCAAGTTCGGGGAATTATAATGTCTATGAGGAAAAAGTGTATCCGATATACGAAGAGGCGTTACGTCAGAAACTTCTTGTGATACTCCATTTTGGAATTACTATTGGAGCCACTGCCAATCTTCGGTTTGGGAATCCTCTTGATATACAAAAGCCTGCACAAGACTTTCCAGATCTGAATTTTATGATTGCTCATTTTGGTGCAGGTTTCTTCCGAGAAGTCCTCATGTTGATGTACCAGACTCACAATGTTGTCATGGACACCAGTGGAAGTAACAGCTGGATGATCTATCAACCATATGACCTAACAATTACGAAAATCTTTGAGAAATCTCTCAAAGCAGGATCCGCATGTAGAATAGTTTTTGGGACTGATTCTTCCTTCTTCCCCAGGGGATTTAGATACAACATTCTAGAAGAGCAGTTCAATGCAGTGAGATCAATATGCCCCCAACTATGTTATAGTGATGATGACATAGATCTTATCTTCCGAGGTAACATACTACGACTAACTGGATTCAAGCCTGCATAGAAATACCATCAATCAAGCTTTTCGGATTTTTCTATCAAGTCCTTTCAATCGCTTGGTGTCCTCACCTTCACGATACTTCGCAGCAGCTTCTTGATATTTTGCCAGCGCATCCCTGGTTTCACCTGCTTTTGCTAGACGGTCGCCATCGTCTTCTAGGAATTTACCCCAGGCGCTGAAAGCCTCTCGAGCTCTTTCAGCACATTTTACACGTTTCTTTGTATCTGTAGTAAACATATAGAGCTCACGTGCTTTTTTGAATTGAACAACAGCCCATTCGAATTCATTCTCTTTCAGATGGGTTTCCGCTTGATCATAGTGGAATTTGGCCATGTCATCATACCCAAAGTCAATTCTCTTTACTGCCTCTGCAAGATTCTTTTCATTCCCAGATTTCTCGAACAGCATTTTAGCCATCTCGAAGTTCTCAATGGCTGATTCATGCTCGTTTTCTTGAAGCAATTTTTCCCCATTCTCGATCCTAGCTTTTCCTAGCGCATCGAAGACATACTGTGGATATTCAAATCCATCTGATGTTGGGATGGTTCCGCAACTCAGGCAAACTGGTGTTTCGAGTTCATGCAATGGTTTCTTGACTGAGATTCTCTCTGGCTTCCCTACAACAACATCGATAAAACTTGGACTTGTACTGCCTCTTCCCTCAGGAAATAGGTGTGCGACAGCATCTCGCGTCGCATCGTCCCGTACTTCTGGAAAGAGATGCTCCAACGCATCATCGGTTGATGCTAAAATATCATGAGCTTCAGCAAAAACCCTGGGTGGTTCTATCTCTTTGAAGGGCATTCCTTCTTTAATTCCAGCTACTCCTTCCTCCCATGAAAGTTCACTTTCTTCTGGACTAGTTGGAGACTCTGTTTCTGATTCAATTGTACTTTCAGGGGAAGCGTTCTCTTCAATTTTGAGAATATCTTCAGCAATTGGCGCATTTGGTAGTTCTTCATCCCAGCTAAGCGTGTCTGCAGATTCTGTGGTTTCTGGCTCAGGAAATGTCGTTTCAGCAGAAGGTTCTACTTCGATTATCTCATCTAATCCCGACTCTTCAACAGCTGGTAGGATGTCCTCCTCCTTTTCCAAGATTGTTCCCTCTTCCAATGTCTGTTCTGGCAGGACGTCTTCTGGAATCTTGTGTCCGCAATTAATACAGAAGGTAGAGCCTTTCCTCATTTTACTACCACATTCAGGACAAACAATCTGGTCTGACATTACGCGAACCACATCAAGTTCTGTTTTTATAGATGCAAACGCATCAGGAACTATACCCTACTTCTCTCGGCTTTCCATATGAACGCTTTTCGTACGGTATCCTCCATTCTATTCAATAGACGTAAACAAAGGGATAAGTTAGAGCAGTAATGATTACACCTAGGAGAACACCAGCAAAGGATTGAGCTATAGAATGTTGTTGCAAAACAACTCTAGCCCAGATTACTGCTATCCAGACAAATACGACTGGCAAAGCGATTATTCCAAAAATCAGTATTAAGGCAGTCCCAGGACCACCTACACCTGCACCATGTACCGACACCTTGGATTTCAAAGTTGCAACTGTCACACCCAAGGTCACTGTGAAATACGCTGCGGCAAGTGAACTCATAATAACACACCCTAAGAGAGTATAAACACTAAAACTAAGCATATAACAGAGGAGTGAAAAGAGAAGGAATTTTGTTCTACTCTCTCTCTGGGAGACATCAAGGTCAACATTGCCTCTGATTGCTTCAAAGATGATGGGTGTAATTGGCATTATCACCATTAGGGCTATGCATAGTAAAAGTGATCCTACTGGTGTAAGTATCGGACCAAGCCCTATTGGAGAGAACCATGAAAAGATAATCCCTACATAGAAGTTGATCAGAGGGGCTGGTGTCACTCTAGAAATAAATCGGGCTATTGCGATACCTTTCCCATGAAGTTCAATGAGTTCATCTCCGTATTTCAAGTATCATTTCTCCGAATGCGAGAAACCAAAATGCCCGACTTTTCATCTTTTCTCTCGAAATTCAACTCTCACCGAGCGTTTCATTTTCTTTCCACACTACTACGAAAGGTGGAACATATGACAACAAACCTTTTCTTTGTCATCTGTCACGTTTTTCTCTAAGAGAACCATAGATTCCGCTAGGATGTGCGAAATAATGCCAGCTATGCCAAAGCGAGAGATTTTCGAGAGAATAATCCAGAACATCACAAGCAAGTTTCCTGACGTATATGCAGCACTCTTCATCAGTCCTGAGGGATTTCCAATCAATACTTGGGGTGTTTCATTAGAACGAGCTGAGGAAATTTCAGCTCTACTTAGTTCCCTGATTGGCAAGACCTTGGAGATTGTAAAAGGCGTTAAAGAAGGCGGCGAACTATCATTCATCCAGATTCAAACAAATATGGGTGGTATCAGAATCGCACCGCAAGAGGAGTTCATCCTAGTCACTTTAACCAAGATATGAGAGTTCTTCTAGCCAGAAAATAAGACCTCATCACTCGGAATGACCACTAGTGCTATTTTTATACTCTATGAATCGATTACATCATGTCCACGAGCAGATGCAACACCAAGCATCTGAGGGAGGTCTTCATAGTGTCACCAAAGAAGACAGATGTCGATGATGCAGAGGATTTGGAAGATTACGAACAATTTGAAGATGAAGCTAGTACATCTGATGATGTCTTAGAGATAGACAGTGACTCAGTCGCAGGTATTGACGTGACCGATTTACCTGGTGTGGGTCCTGCTATTGGTAAGAGACTTGCTGAGTCCGGATACAAAAGTGTTGAAGCTATTGCTGTAGCTACTCCTGGCGAGCTAGCAGCAGCGGGATCAATTGGCGAAACAACTGCGACCAAAAT
>JAEOUM010000074.1 GCA_016839275.1 Candidatus Thorarchaeota archaeon | reverse complement strand
TAATAAAGGGAGTGGTTTCGGACTGGATATTGTCATGGAGTAAGATGATTCTTACAATGAAAGAAGTGCAATAACAAAGAAGAGATGGTCGGGATGGCCGGATTTGAACCGGCAACCGATGGATCTACAGTCCATAGCTCTGCCAAGTTGAGCTACATCCCGTGCGGTTCGATTGCAACCCGAGTAGCAATAAAAGGATTACTCAGAAGACATGATTCCTTTTTGTTATCTTGATGAGCCAACACCCATAGGCTTGCTTAGGACGAAAGCTTTTCTTTTGTTCAATTTATCGTCTAAATTAGCGTGGTCGTGATGGGAAGAAACATTTCATTATGGGTTATCTGGGTCTTTTTGTCAATCCCAATACTAGGTGTCGTAACCAATAATTCTTCTCGGATAGTAATAGCGCAGTCTGAACAGTGGCCAAATGATGGGTGGCTTACATCAACTCCTGAAGAACAAGGAATGGACGCAGGAAGACTACAGTCAATGGAAGTTTTCATCAGTGCCCAAGGTTGGAATGATGATGTTGACTCGATTTTGGCAGTTTACAACGGATACCTTGTTTATGAGTACTATCCGTCTACATCATATGATGAAAATGACACACACCACATCTATTCCTGCACAAAGAGCTTCACATCAGCTCTTGTTGGAATGGCAATTGATCAAGGCTACATTGAGAGTATAGATACGGAGGTCCTTGACTTCTTTCCTGAGTTGACCATTGAAAATCTGGATTCAGATAAACAGGCAATTACAATCAGGGATTTACTGACAATGACCTCAGGTCTGGACTGGCATGATCAGACTAACTATTATAGTATGGAAGTAAGCTCGGACTGGGTTAAGTATGTACTGGACCGTCCCATGGTCAGTGAGCCCGGAACAACATGGAACTATAATACTGGGGGCACTCATGTACTTGCAGCTATTATCAACAAGACAACTCCTCATGGAATAATTCCATTTGTAGAGTCACAGCTTTTTGATCCTCTTGGAATAAACGAATACTACTGGGTTACAGATAACAAAGGAATACCTATCGGCGGGACGGCACTCAATCTTCTTCCACGAGATATGGCTAAGTTTGGATACCTCTATCTTAAAAATGGGCTTTGGGATAATGAACAGATTATTTCGGAGGCTTGGATAACTGAATCAACGACACCCTCAGTTATCACAGAATTCGATCAAGGACTTGGCTCAGGATATGGATACCTCTGGTGGACATATGCTTGGCATGGTGTGTACGCAGCACGAGGTTCCTATGAGCAGTACATCTTTGTTGTTCCTTCACAAGACTTGGTTGTTGTGTTTACAGGCAGTGGAAGTTTCACAGTCACTGCCCTACTGACCAACTATATCTTCCCTGCTCTTGGATACTACCCGATGCAGAATCCATTTCTCATCCCAACAGTAATCCTAGCACTCGTTGGTGTTTCTATTACTATCATTGTTGTTTACAGATTTCGACTGCGTCATTAACAAAATTGGTTGTGTCTACGATTTGGGATATCGCCCGAACGGGCGAACTTAAAGGCCTATTAGCCCGTGTGCGACATGCCTTCCTGGTGGTAGAATCCTTTGACGAAGTATGATGAGATGATAAGACAGCGTCGTGATTTGCTGAAAGCGCATGATTACGATGCATTTCCTCCTGAATCATGGTGGGAACCGGACCAGCGTAAAGGTGTAGCTCCGCCTCCTCTTGAGAAACCCTATGCTGAAGATGCTGAGCTTATTAATCTGGTCTACCCTAAGGAGTTCAATATTGGACAAATACCTCTGATTGATGCAATTGCCAATCGAGAGAGCCGACGTGTCTTTACTGATGAATCTTTGACCCTGAAGGAGCTGTCATTTCTTCTTTGGGCTACTCAAGGAGTGCGAGTAATAGATGAGAATAAAGTATGGACGAAGCGCGTGGTGCCATCGGGAGGTGGACGCCAGCCATTTGAAACCTATCTACTTGTAGACAGGGTCAATGGTATCAAGAGAGGAATCTACCGTTATCTGCCAATAGAACATAAGCTGATTCTTGTATCAGAGAATCTTCCAATCGCAGAAGAACTCATGGATAAGGCATGGTTCCAGAATTTTATTGGAAAAGCAGCAGTAGTCTTTGTCTGGGCTGCAATACCTTACAAGACAGAATGGAGATACAGTCTTCTCAGCTATAAGGATATCCTCATTGAAGCAGGTCATATCTGTCAGAATCTGTATCTTGCCTGCGAGTCAATTGGTGCAGGAACTTGTGCTATTGCAGCATATGAACAGAAGGTATTGGACGAACTAATTCAGGTAGATGGTGAAAATGAGATGACTGTCTACATATCACCTGTAGGAAAAATAAATTCTAGTAGAGGATCTGAAACAGAATGAACTTTGTTGCAAGAAGGGCAGAGAGCAAGGAAGACATGGACTTTTTCTTCAAGCTGAGTTTTGATACAATGATGGCAACAGAAAATAGAAGAAGCTTCTACGGTGAAATGATTAAGAATAGACCAGATGCCTCAGACGATGAGATATTTGAACTCCATAGAAAAGAAGTTGAGGAATATTTCGATTTTACAAGTCCAAGTGCCAGAGTCTTATTAGTAGAAACAAATGATGGAGAATACTGTGGATACTTGTGGATGGGTCCACGAAACAGTGAAGATATCTGGGACCTTGAGAGACCGCAATGGATCTATGATATTGTTGTTAGTCCTGAGTTTCAAAGTAGGGGTCTGGGGAAATTGCTTCTACAGCAAGCTGAAGATTTTGCTCGCGAATTAAATGTCAATATTGGATTATTCGTTCATGCTGATAATGCCTCAGCACTAGCACTATACAATAGAACGGGATACAGAATCAAAGTGATACCGATATCAAGGAAATTGGAGAGAGGCAATCAGGAAATTATTCATGGTGATGGCTTCCTAGTAAGAAAGGAACAAGTGGATGAAAGCAATCCGGTTCAGAAAATTGAGTTTGAGCGTTTTAAGAGAAAGGTACGATTTTCATTAGATGCCGATGACGAAGTAATGAAAAAACGTTATGAAGAACATGTTAGTAAATATGCAAAAGAACCAGAAAAGCATCAACGTTTAGTTGCACTTACAAATACAAGTGAATTAGCAGGTTCAGTATGGGCAGGACCTTCAGGGTTCAATGAGAAAGTGGTAATGATATACGAACTTTCAATATGCAGCAATTTCAGTGATAGTTCAGTAAGTGAATTACTCATTAGTTCGATAGAAAAGTGGGCGAAAGAGGAAGGATTCTCCACAATCTACATTCTCTTACATTCTGAAGATGACTTGGATGTGGAATTCTTTAGGTCAAAGGGATTCATGGTTCCTGGATTCTTCATGGAGAAACGATTGAAAACCTAAATCGTGTATTCAGCAATATTGAAAGGGGTGGAATGTAACCTACAGCAGTTGGAGGGTTAACTCCACTGAAACGATCTATAGAGTCCACATTTCCGATTGCCAAAATCAACCAAATAGCTGAGAATGAGTCCACTGGATTTGGAAGAAGACACTATAGACCGGTTTATGTCATGCACAAGTGGTGGGCGCGAAGGCTTGGGTCAATATTTCGTTCAATTATCCTTTACTCGTTGGCAGATGAAAAATTGACCTCATGGGATAAAAAAGCAGAGAATCTTTGGAAATTATATTCACAAGACGTCCAACTTCATGGGAAAGTTGTATTGGATCCAATGATGGGGGGTGGTACAACAGTAGTAGAAGCACTGAGACTTGGTTGTAAGGTCGTCGGAGGTGATCTTAATCCTGTAGCTTGGTTTATCGTGAAAAAATCGGTCGAAGATATCGATCCAGAACTACTTCATCAGGCTCTCATCGCTATTGATCAAGATTTGGGAAATGTCCTTCGAAAGTATTATCGTACCACATGTCCAGAATGTGGTAATGAAGCTGAAGGAATATACTATTTTTACTACAAAGAGATACCGTGCCCAAAATGCGCAAATGTAGTACCGCTGATGCGTAATTTCTTCCTTGCCAAATCGCCTACCAAAAAGCAGGATATTGTTGTATGCCCGAATTGTTGGAACGTCTTTCAAACAAAAAGTGCCAAGAAAGTCACAAAATGTCCAAAATGTGATGAAAAATTCATTGCTGCACAAAGAAAATTCATCCTTGGTCGCAGATTCAAATGTCACGACAACTCTTGTGGGACACATAGCATAATCAAGACAGTTCAAGGTATGAGTGAAAGACCAAAGGAGAGATTGTATGCTATCGAGTTCTATTGTGAACACTGTGATTTAACTAAAAATAAAAAATTGAAAAATGGCAGAGGCTACAAGGCATCTGACAAAGGTGATAGTAAACTTCTTGATAAAGCAACAGAAGAATTTCTTAAGATTGGTGATTCACTCCCTATACCTAGAAGTGCCATACCAAATGGGGTGGAAACTAGACGCGCACACAATCATGGATATAGAGATTTCAGAGACTTATTCAATTCTCGTCAGCTACTCAATCTAGGTAAAATCTACAGATGGATTCTAAATATCAGTGATCAAAATCTGAAAGAGTTCATGATTTTGGCTTTCTCTAACTGTCTAAAGTACAACAACATGTTCGCAAAATACAATGCGACGAGAGGATTCATCACAGATATTTTTCGAACACATTCAATTTCACCATCAATGACACCAGTTGAGGCAAATTGTTACGATACAAAGAAAGGAAGAGGTGCTTTCACAGCTTTTGTGAACCTAGTAATAGAGGGAAAGGAGTATTGCCAAGCTCCATTCGAACGAATTATTGATGGAAAATCAATGAAGAAAGTGATTTTTCGTACAAAAATTGAAGGAAAACTAGCAGAGAAGTATTCTGATTTCAATGATGGTGCCAATGTTCTCCTCCGTTGTGGCTCATCAGAGTCACTTCCAGTTCCAGATGCAAGTGTTGATGCAGTAATCACAGATCCACCATATTTTGGGAATGTGATGTACTCAGAATTGTCTAACTTCTTCTATGTCTGGTTGAAACTTGGACTGGAGGAAAAATATCCGGATTTTCAATCAGAATATGTTCCATGGATTGAAGAAGTGATTGAAAACCGTGTACAAGATAAGAATAGAAAAGAATACGTCCAAGGCTTAGTGAAGATTTTTTCAGAATCGAAACGGGTCTTGGTTTCGGATGGCATCCTTGTTTTTACCTTCCATCATACAAAATTGGCAGCTTGGGGAGCGCTCTTAGAGGCGTTGCTTACCTCAGGATTCTATATCACAACTACGTATCCAGTAAGAAGTGAGATGAGAGCATCAACACATCTTCACGGGATGGAGAACATCAGTTATGACATGGTATTTGTTTGCAGAGAGAGAAAGACTGACCCTAATTCAATTACATGGTCTACTCTTCAAACAACTGTCATGAAATTTGTTAATGAAACAACTAGAGAACTGCAGAAAAATGGACAGTCTACAAGCAAGCAAGACATTTTGGCAATTATACTTGGCAAGTGGCTGCAACTCTATTCAAGATATTACCCCAACGTGACAAAGGAAAAGGGCGAAGTAAATCCAGACTTAGCACTCTCGTTGATTGAGAAGAACATCGTTGGTATTCTTCAAGATTTTCCTATGGGGAGTTTATAGCAGTCCTATATGACTAATTTACATGAAACAAAGACGACTACTGCGAATATGGGACAGAGTCAGAGGAGAATTTGTTGAGATGCCTGTTGAGTATCCGCCAGATACAACGCTTGCTTGTAGGGAATGCAGATATTTTGATGATCAAACGCGAGTTTGTCTAGGTGTGGGGTCAACGTATTATATGAAGAAGACCCCATATTACGAGTTCGTACCACTATACAGCGAATGCCAAGTCAGACTTCCTCCCGACCTTCTCTCTTTTATTCAGTCCTAGATAATTCCGAACAAATGTGGTAAAGGCTCAAGGATAATATAGAGAAACCTGTTAAATCACCGTTCCTATTTGGGCTATTATCGAGCCATTTCATTAGACCCTAAGTATTGTGTTTTCTATTCCATGGGCTCTGTCAGTATACAGACTCGACCAATCAGGTTTTAACTTCTCAATCCAAGATTAATAATGATTGACCATGACTGGCAGAATATGTAATGTTGAAAGAAACAAGGAACGATGTGGCTGTACGTATCCCGGATGCTCAAGACAAGGATACTGCTGTGATTGTCTTCAATATCATTGGAAACATCGAGAGCTGCCAGGATGTATATTCCCACCTGAAGCAGAGAAAACCTATGATAGGTCTCTAGAGAACTTTATCGAGGTGTGGAGTAAGAAACTAGGGAAGAAATGATATGCAAAAAATTTAGTAGAAAACCTGTGCAAGCTGTTCTTGGGAGATTTGTTTGAAACAGGCACATATCGGACTGCTGCTTATGGTGTCCAGTTTTATAGCCTGGTCTTTAGCTATATCATTTCTCTTTGATTACATAGTTCGTGTCCTACATCCTAATCAAGCATTTGGAGAACCAATATGGGTAATCGATCCTGTGGGATTCATGATTATTTCAGTTCCAACAGGAATTGTATTCTTGCTTGGAGCAATAGCAGTCTTTGGAGACATAATTCCGAAAGAACAATGAGTGGCGGGCGCGGCAGGATTTGAACCTGCGGCATCCAACTTCGAAGGCTGGCGCCCTATCCAGGCTAGACTACGCGCCCCAAACTCGTTTTATTTGCTTGACTCTTAAGATTTCTGTCATGCACTATTTGGTACACTTGGATTGAATATGCACTTCCTATTAACCAAGGCATGTTATTTTGGGAAGAGTTTCCGCATTTTCTCTTCTGTCGGGTTTCGAACCACACCGCGATCGGTGATGATTGCATCTATCAACTCAGGGGGCGTCATATCGAATGCAGGATTATACACCTTTGCATCAGGAACTGTCACATACTCACCATTAATTATGCGAACCTCATCGGGGTCCCGTTCTTCAATAATCACATCTTTGGGATTGGTTTCCATATCTATTGTCGAAGTTGGAGCCACAGAATAGAATGGAATATTGTGGTAATTTGCAGTGATTGCCATGGTATATGTTCCAATCTTATTGATGATATGCCCTGTACGTAATATTCTATCAGCACCAACGACACAACAATCAACACGACCTTCTCTGAAGACTGTCCCTATCATCCCGTCTGTTATCAGGGTCGTATCAATGTCATCCTCTATGAACTCAAAGACAGTCAATCTTGCTCCCTGTTGACGAGGCCTTGTTTCCGCAGAGTATACCTTGATATCACCATTATATTTCTCGTGAGCAATTCTTACAACTGCTCCTACTGTGCCAAGATGTACTGTTGCAAGGGAACCTGCATTGCATATTGTCTGGATTGTGTAGCCCGGTTTTATGAACTCAAGCGCGTTTTCACCCATACTTCTGCACATTCGAACATCTTCCTCAGCAATCTCTTTTGCCTCATCGATGAGTCTTTGGATTACATCGTCGATACTACCAGTTACACTTTTGGCAACCTCAAGCATACGTGTAGTCGCCCAAGTTAGATTCACTGCAGTCGGTCGGGTGTTGAGTGTGTTTGCCGCATTCTCTAAGTATTCCAATAAGTCGCCCATTGTTCTAGCCTTACTCTCAATTGCAGCTAAAGCCATGCCCATCCCTGCAGCTGCACCAATCGCAGGAGCACCACGAATCTCCATTATTTTAATTGACTTTGCAATGCGTTCATGACTATTCGTTACAATATGTTCTAGGGTTAATGGTAACTTCGTCTGATTAACAAGACGAACTTGGGATGTGTCATCAAGCCACTCAATCGTTCGAAACATCTCTAATACCTCTCAAATGTTCTGTCAGAAGACGCTCCAGACTTCTGATGATTTTCTCTGCGACTTCTTTAATCTCGGGATTTAGTCCCTCACCGAACTGTATACTTTTCGGCTGAACCCCAAGAAGAATTGTTTTGCCACCGGTCTCCTGCTCCAAATACATCATAAGGAATGACAATGGCATACTATGTGTGCTGATATTGATGCCACCTATCCTGTCTTTTGTGACCAATTCGATATGACCGGGAGGTTTGCGCATGTCTGCGGCATCAATCATTATGACACGCTCCGCACCAAATTCAGCCAAAGAACGTGCAAATCCTTCAGGGACCGACCCTACATTCTCAATCAGAATATCTGGATTGTTCAAACAGAGGGAGTTAACTATGAAAGGACCAAGACCGTCATCTGTTCTGAGATCGTTTCCAATGCCCAAGATAGCTATTCTTTTTGCGTCTGAGATAAAGTCTATCAGAGCCACTTCAAAGCTTTCGTCGGTCACGATATCGCATCAGATTGTATATGCTATAGTTCTTGTGGCATGACGAAGGGTTTTTCACAATATCTAGACGGCTACATGGAGTAGGCGAGTACTAATTGTCAGATGAGAATAACGAACCTCCCAATCAAGAAGACTATGATAATGACTACATGATTGAAGAGGAGGACCTTGCGGAACCTGAGGGAGAACCTGCAGAAGTAGTTTTTGAGAATGGGAGAGGCTATGCTGCAAGTGAAGATGCAGATAAATTATCGCAGCAAGGATTCTATGGTACTCGTATCGAGGGTAATAGATTGGAGCTTGAGCCTGTTGAACTCCTCCACCTAATTGAAAGAAAGAGAGTCACTGTGATTACTTCCTCCGGAGATAGTGTTGGATCGGACTACATTGTGAGCGCACTGTTGGAAGAAGATCCTGATCTTTGGGTGAGTTACCTTGTCTTTAGGGACCTCAGGAGTAGAGGGTACGCAGTTCGCAAGGGATTTGGTAGGGGTATTGGCTTTCGAGTATATGCTCGTGGTGACCGTCCTGGAGCTGCTAATGCAAAAGAGCTTGTATACGTTCTCAAAGAGGGAGTGCCAATTTCTCTTAGTGATTTAGATTTAGTGACACAAACAGCAGTTAGCTCAAGAAAAAACCTAGTATTTGCACTTGTTGACCAGAATGGAGAAGTTAATTTCTATAAGGTTGCACAATCGACCTTGAGAGACCTCAGTGGTGATGAATGATGAGTGATGATGACAACAGTTTGCAGAGTGATGAGATTCTCACTCTAAAGGCGTTCTTTGATGAACATACAATGAGTGTGCACTTAGTCGAAAGGAATCCCCCCCGAGCTAAGAGAGGAACTCCAGGAAACTGGGAACTGGTTGAACTATCAGATCGAATTCTCACTTACGAGGAGCTTGATATTTTGGCTGAAGCCATTATGGAAACAGCTGAGCACGACAAGGATTCGTTCATTGAAATAGAAGAAGAGGGTGCTGCTGTTGTTCAACTAAGAAACTTGAGGATTGCAATTGCTAGACGTCCCTTTGCTGATAAGATGGAAATTTCCGCAATCCGACCAATCGTGAAACTCAACTTGGAAGACTACCATCTTAGTCCTAAGCTGATGAAGAGACTCGAGTCACGAGCAGAAGGCATACTCGTTTCGGGATCACCAGGTTCTGGGAAGAGTACTTTCGCCGCAGCATTAGCTGAGTTCTATGGACATAAGGGAAATGTTGTCAAGACTCTCGAACAACCTAGAGATCTTCAGGTAGAAGAGTCTATTGTACAATATTCTCCACTTGACGGAAGTATGGAAAAAGCTGCGGATATACTCTTACTAGTCAGACCAGATTTTGTCATCTATGATGAGCTACGAAAAAATTCTGACTTTCAGGCGTATGCAGATCTTCGATCTGCAGGTGTGGGAATGGTGGGTGTCGTTCATGCTGGCTCCTCTATTGATGCACTTCAGCGTCTGCTTCTTGGTGGTCGAGTCGAACTAGGTCAAGTACCAAGTACCGTGGATACAGTTGTTCATATTGAAGATGGAAGGGTAGCAAAAGTAAATTCCCTTTCATTGAAGGTGAAGCTTCCAACAGGCATGAGCAGTTCACAAAGAGACCTTGCAAGACCTGTGGTCGAGGTTAGGGATTTTGAACTCGGCTTGCTTGAATATGAGATGTTTACCTTTGGTGGAGAGAAGGTCGTAGTACCTGTTAGAAGTGTTACAATTTCTACTGCAAGGGGAGAGGAAAGGCGACGTGGTGTTCCCGGAGAAACTGTTCCAGTTTCGTTGAGTTATAGCAAGAAAAAGGTCACAGTTTATGCTGGGAGAAAGTATGCAAAGCAAAGGGTCGAACTTTTTGCAGAGGACCAATATCTACTAACTACAGTGATTGGTGGAAATGGAGAAAGCTCAATCCGTGTGAAAACGAGACAAGGGGCTGTACTCGTTGATGCTATGGAAGATGGATTGAAAATAACTGCAAAAATTGTTGAATAGAAAGGCACAAGCGACAAAAGCTTTAACAACTGACAGCCATTCGAACAATCCAATGGGCCCGTGGCCTAGCCTGGACCACCAAGTATCAACCTTGTTGGAGGTCTATAGGGCACCAGCCTCCTATGATAGCATTGATCTATTGGAGAGAGTTGGTAATCCCCGGTTCAAATCCGGGCGGGCCCGCCACTCTCCTTTTCGGGGGAATCCATCATGAATCCTGAATATCCTTCAACTGACCGGTTTATGAAAGGATTAGACCTTAGCCAAATCTTCTACGAGGAAGCTGTCAAACCACTCCTAGAGTCAGAGTTTCCGAATCTTGTATACTCAGCAGGTCATCTGGGAGCTGGGTCAGATGTACTAGGTTTTGACACAGAGCAGTCTATGGACCACGATTGGGGACCAAAGTTGTTAATCTTTCTTGGAGAGAAGGACCATGAGAAATACCAAGAATCTCTAGACACTTTTCTCGGTCACAATTTACCTACTGAGATTCATGACTACCCGATAAACTTTGGCTACCATGATGATGGCACTATTGTTATGCAGCTCTCAGATGATAGACCGCTCAATCATGGAGTCGAGATAGTTACAATCAGGGATTTCTTTGAGAGATATCTTACTGTAAATCCACTTGAGAAGATGAATTCAATAGATTGGGTTACGCTTCCTGAACAACGATTGCGAAGCATTGTTAGTGGGCGAGTCTTCCATGATGGGCTTGGACAACTGCAATCTATTCTTGAGAAACTGTCTTACTATCCTAATGATGTGTGGCTGTATCTCTTGTCAACCCAATGGCGTCGGATTGCTCAAGAAGAACCATTCATGGGACGATGCGGGCAGGTAGGAGATGAGTTAGGCTCTCGTGTTGTTGGTTCTAGATTGGTATACGACATCATGAAGCTCTGTTTCGTGATGGAGAAGCAGTATGCCCCGTATATCAAATGGTTTGGAACAGCTTTTTCGCGGCTCAAGATTGCAGGTATTTTGACACCAATCCTTGAAAGCGTGCTTGAGGCAACTTCATGGGAAGATCGACAAGAACAGCTTGTGAGAGCATATGAGATAGTGGCCGGTATGCATAATGATCTCGGTATTACAGAACCCATGAAAGCCAAGGTGTCAAACTTTCACAACCGACCGTTCCTAGTCATTTGGGCAGATGATTTCGCAAATGCAATCTATGAAACAATCCAAGATGAAGAGGTCCTCTCGCTTCCCAAGTTTCTCGGGGGTGTGGATCAGTTTGTCAACTCTACTGATGTACTATCAAAACCGAAACGATATCCGAAACTCCGGAATATGTTCGAGAACGATAAAGTCACTTCTTGAGTATGTAAGAGCCTTCCTCAGTTCCAACATGGACCTCATCAGCCATGCCGACAAAAAGTCCAGTTTCGATGACCCCTGGTATCATCTTCAAGTCAATTGCAACTTGATTGGGATTGAGAATAGGTTCTTGAAATTTCAGATCAAGAATAAAGTTCCCATTATCTGTCACAACAGGACCCATTTTCTTTGTAGCTTGTCGGAGTATAGGCTCAATACCCTTTTGTCTGATTTTCTTTTGAACAATTCCAAGAGAGAAAGGAAATACTTCAATTGGGATATGAAATTTAGTACCAAGGTGATCCACTAGTTTGGATTCGTCAACAATGATGACTAGTTTCTTCGATGCAGAGGCTACAATCTTTTCTTGAAAGAGTGCACCACCACCACCTTTGATGAGATTTAGCTCTTTATCAACCTCATCTGCACCATCAACAGTGAGTACAAGCTCTGGCGTGAGGTCAAGGTTAGTGAGCGGGATACTATAGTCAATAGCAAGCTGATACGCTTGATAAGAGCTAGGAACTACAGAAACATTTGCCTCTCCAGAAGCTATTTTCTGACCAAGCTCCTTAGCAAAAATTGCCACAGTAGATCCACTTCCTAGACCCATGGCCCCTTGCTTTGGGATTAATGCGATGGCGCTTTTTGCAGCATTCATCTTAATATGCGACATGACATATACTCCGGTTTCAGCTTGGACCAATCTAGCAAAAAGCTTTCCTAGAGAATTCAATTGAGTTGTAGTAGTTGATACAGGATTATTACACCACACCGAGAGGACATATAATGCCTATTCTTGGTTTCCAATATACACCCAATTTACCATCTTCCATTTCTGAAATGGCTACATCACAATTTTCTTGGAGAACAAGAGCCAAATTTTCAGCCTCTTGTTGACTATCAACAATGTCCGCTAGTTTGTACACTTTGCCGTCTAGTAGTAACCATTTATCAGTGCTCATACCATTCTATATGAATTCAGCCTAATAACAGCAGAATGGAAAACCTATTCCATTCTGAATACGAAAATCGTACAAAAATTGCTACTTTTACCTAGTCGCCACCCATTAATGCTTTGAGACGTTCCATCTCTTGGAGCATTTCTGACTGTAGAGAGCTCTTACCATCTGTCGATTTTGGAGCTGTTTCGCCTAGCATTGTAGCTCCAGGAGGAGCTCCGCCAGGGGGTGCACTACCAGGAGGACCACCACTGGGAGCTGCGCCACCAGGAGAAGCTCCGCCAGGGGGTGCGCCACCAGGAGGACCACCACTGGGAGCTACACCAGCTGGAGGACCGCCACCGGGTGGACCACCGGCTGGGGGACCGCCACTTGGAGGCCCGCCTGCAGGAGGACCGCCACTTGGGGGTGCGCCACCAGGAGGACCACCACTGGGTGGACCGCCACTTGGTATGCCTGTGCTTACTGCGCCAGGTACACCTACGCTTGATGGGCCAGCCTCGCCAAGTTCGTCAGTCTCTACCGTAGTACCAGACATTGCAGCAAGTTTTTGGAGGTAATCTGATCGTGCCCGATCTACAGCAGTAGATGTGTCAACTATCGCCTTGAGCTCTTCATCCTTGGCAATTGCTTCCCGAACAACAGAGAGTCTGTCTTCATAGACTTGAGCGACCTTAGTCTTTAATGACTCATCCAAATCACCTTGTTGCGCATAATAGTCAACTGCGACTAGAGCCTGCTGAATTGCATTTTCTTCAACCTTCAGAAAGACAAGGGCTTGTGAGGGGGTCTTGAGAAACTTGAGTTTCTTGACTCCAGCCATACCTGATGATACATCACCTGTAGAGGCAATGATTTTCTTGATTCCCTCATCTACTCCAGTTGTACGAGAACCACGACGACCTCGAAGTACCAGTCCAATTATAGCAAAAATCAGTGGTGATACTGCGATGATAACGAACCATGCTAATGGGCCGAATGGGATTCCTAGAGATAGAAAGAAGTCTGAAATAGGTCGGAATAAATCAGTAATGACTTGTATGAAGCTTTGATAAATCGTTTGCAATTGGTTCACCTACTGGTACGTCATCTAATTTTGGACTTCTGAGTGCTATTTTACTTTTCTCGTAAGGATTAGAGTTTGTAAGACACACGTGTGATACGGCTTAATCAACCAAGGTGACTGTCCGTATCTTTTACTTGCGCACAGTGACTCATAAACATGTCCTTGATGAACATAATTTACTACGACCGAGTTTACCTTAATTGGGTTGAATTGATGTAAAATAATTAGAAGGTGACGAATTATGAGTCTACTAGATCCATCAATTGAACATTATGTTCTGCATGAGAAAGCTTGGAAATTTGGCGGTGGTGATATTTACAATCCCGAGGGTGAGAAGGTAGGTTCGATGAAAAGGAAACTAATATCGATGAGAGCTGAAATCGAGCTAAGAAATCCTGATGACTCTCCGGTCTGCATTATTAACAAAAAGTTAGTGAGTGCCCGCCCAATCTATGATGTAAAGACTCCGGAAGGCGAGCTGATAGGTAGAGGTAAGAGACCTATGATTGCCATCCGAGGCTCTATAGATATGTATGATGCTGATGATAATATGATATACAAGGCACAGGGTGGTGTTATGAAGTGGAATTTCACAATAACAGACCCAAATGATAAGAAAAGGGTTTATGCTGAGATTAAAAAAGGTGACAAGTGGAGAGATGTTTTTGCTCCAGCCTTCAACTTCAAGGACCGGTATGTTATTCATATCACAGATCCAATGGCACCAAGAATGATGCTACTTGCATATGCAATAATCATTGACAATGTCTATCATGACAAGTAAGGGTGCTATGACGAAAACTCTATAATATGTTCAATAGTGACGTGCAATCTGTGCCCCAGTGGCTTAGAGGCTATAGCGGCTGACTTGTAATCAGCAGGTCGCGCGTTCAATTCGCGCCTGGGGCTCCACTTCTTTATTGATATCTGGTAATACTTGTAATACCAATATTCTTCAAATATATTGCATTCCAACGAACCAATAGATGATGATGGAAATGATGAAACCAAATACAGCTACTCCCAGAAAGGATCTTTTCTTGGTCTTATGACGGAGCTTGTACATACCGCCGAGTATTCCTACAGCGCCACCGATGATTGCAAGAACATATAGTGTGGCTTCAGCAACTCGCCATTCATTCTGAACGGCCTTCTTCTTATCCCACCACATCGCTAGGAATGCAACAACGTTGATTATTATGAGATAAAGCATAGGTATCCAGTAGAACACCCCAGCAAGTTGCACAAGGTATCACATCCTTTTTGCTGACTCTTCAAGAGCTGAAACTAGTTCTAGTTTCTTTCCAGTTAGAAAATTGATGGTAGCTCCGCCACCTGTACTGATGTGCGTGATTCTATTATCAAGATTCATTTTCTTTGCCATAGCACCCATATGACCACCACCTACCACTGTGATACCTTTACAATCTGCAATTGCCTGCAAAACTATCATCGTTCCTGATGAAAATGCTTCTTCCTCAAAATATCCCATAGGACCATTAGCAAATACAACTGCAGAATTTTTAATGATTTCAGCGTATTTCTTCGCACTTTTCATCCCAATATCCAAAAATGGATTGCCCTTCATCTCTGAAAAATCGCAGTCGACTCTACCGCCTTTGTCAATTGCAGCGTCTTCCGGCAAAATCAATGTATTATCATGTTTTGTTAATAATTCACGAGCTGTTTCAATCGCAGCATCAAATCCCTTGATTGGCGCGGAATAAGTTTCTGGTATCTTACCAGCCGCAATCAAAAATAGGGCTCCAATGAGACCTCCGAGAAGCGCATAATCAACACGACCGGTTACTAAGAGTTTGCTGAGTGTTGATACTTTATCTTCTACCTTGCTTCCACCTAGAACTAGAGTCCAAGGATGTTTATCGGTACTTGTCGCAGCTGTCAATGTTCGAAATTCTTTTTCAACCAATCTCCCTGCAACGGATGGTAATACTGTCGTAAATCCGACTATTGATGCTTGGGATCTATGAGCAGCACCAAATGCATCATTAACAAAAAGATCAAAGAGCGGATAGAGTTCCTGTACAATCTGTTCTTGAGCTACTTCCGTAGGAGGCGCTCTCTTAAGCTCGCCTTCAAAGTATCTCACATTCTGAAGCACAAGTATTTCACCAATCTTAACTCGCCCTATTGCTTCCTTCGCTTTTTGACCAAATATGTCATCAACGAAAATAGCATTGAATCCCATATCCTTAATGATTTCTGTGTGCTGTTCCAGTGAGATAAAGTCGTCACTGCCTGGACTTCCTTGATGCGCAATCAAAACCACTTTACTCTTGGAGAGTTCTTCTAGCGTTGGACGAACAGCCTCAATACGGGAAAAATCTGTTATTCTCTTCGTCTTCGGGTCCACAGAACAGTTCATATCAATGCGAAGCAGAACACGTTTTCCAATATAGTCAATATCATCCAATGTTTTGAAACCTAGCTGCACTTCCCATCACCAATTCATGGGTAAGATAGCTTCCAAATAAAGAACTTGCTGGAAAAACCACATAGATCATCTATTAGAACTGCCCAGTGAATATCATCTTCGCAAATGAATCAATCTGAGGTTCATGAGGGTAGTGAACTGGCATGAAGTACCGAGCACCTTGTTTGAATGTAATAACCAAGTTCTCATCAGAACAGACTCTTACCAATGTTGTCACTGCTTCAAGGGTCCAATCAGTGATATTGATAACGTCAGGACACTGCATACTGCGAATCATTTTCTCAAAGTGTGCTTGATTCTGGTTATGTACTACCCTGCCCAATGCTTCAATTCTGGCTTGTGTGTAGTCAATATCGACCTCTGTAGACTGTGAATCTGACATAACATAGATAGGTTCAGTTTGGTGTTATTAAACTCCAACAAGTTTTGTTATGCACTATAGTATTTCAATTCGCATTCAATCTCAGAGATTTTTGGCCGCCAATAAACGGCCCACTGGTGGTTTTTTGCCTTGGAAAGAAATACATGATTTTTCTCCTTCATCTCTCGTGCAAGAGCAATGGCATCTAGCATATTTTCAAAGACCTTTGCTAGCCTGTAGACACGCCCACCAACTAACTTCCATTTCTCGCTTTTCATATTGTTCAGTGCCTATTATTCCTAATAACCCCGTCATTACACACATTTGAATCATCTTTCATGTTTTGATTGAATTGGTGTGATGTTGTAAATACCATACCATAATCGAGAATAAAAGATGGTGCCGCAGGAGGGCTTCGATCCCTCGACTTCGAGATTTCTCATCTCGGTGCGCTTTTCTCATTGACCCCGGTCTTTTCTTGGACGAGCCCAAGAAGATTATGAGTCTCGCGCCCCACCAGTCTAGGCTACTGCGGCATTTCAATGCATAGGTCTCAAGATAATCTTAATACCTGTTCAAAGGTCAGCCTTTGGTCTATCTATTAAAGTTAACTTTCAGTTCTGTAGAGATTTGAAAACTCAAATACCGAGCTGTTTCTTTATTGCAGCTGCAAGAATTTCTTTTGCGATTTTCCCATCGACTTTCCCGCCCAATTCCTTCATGACAATGCCCATGAGACCTCCAATCGAACGCTCACCCTGCTCCCGAATGAAATCTTCTCGATCACGTACAATCTTCTTTATGGTTTCTTCAATCTCAATACGGCTTGCCATAGAAAGATCTGTTGATGCTAATACTTCTTCGATGCTTTGATTTGGATTTCGAGCGAGATGTGTCAATACGGTAGGTATTGCTTCAGTTGAAACTTCTTTCTTCTCAATGAATCTGAATAACTCAATAAAATGCCGATCCAAGAGATTTTCTGTAGGAATTTGGTCTCTGTGTAGACTAACCACTGTATTTTCAAGAGTAGCTGCGATGAGTGTGGGAGAAACACTTGTTTCGCGTACAACCTGTTCAAAGATATCAATATTTATTGACCGAGAGATTTGATGAGCGAGATCAGGGCTTAGTCCAAATTCATTTACGAATCTTTTCTCCCGTTTCTCAATTGTTTCAGGCATATTCATCCGGATTTTTCTAAGACGCGTTTCTGTGATTTTAACCGGTCTCACATCGGTTTCTGGATACATACGTGAAGAGCCTGGTCTTGGACGCGCATATTTTGAGGTGCCATTCGGAAGTGGCGTTCGGGTTTCTGCGGGTACTCTCAGAACAGCTTCTTTGGCACGACCGATGACAGCCTTTAGTGCATCCTTACATCTCTCAACTGATGATGCAACCATGACCACAGCATCCTGTTCATCAGCCTTCATCAGATTTTTCAGTTGAGTTACATCATGTTCAGTGATTCCATACTTCGGAAGTTCATCTGTATGGAATATTCCTCCAACGCCACCCCAAAACTTAGCATAATCAGAGAATTCAGTACCAAGACGACGTTCTGGTTGAATCTCAGTTCCAATAAGACCTGCAAACCCTGGAAGTCTTACTGCATAAACAGCACCATCATTTTTGAGAGCGTTTCTAATTACTTTGGACTCACTTTCTGCAAAAATCGATGTGACATCGGTGATTGAATTCTTAATATCATCAGGTACAATCCCACGATTTTTTAGTATATGACAAATTTCTAGTAATTTTTCCTGCCTTTGAACCTCTAGCTCTACAAGTGTGGATAACATGTCAAGTTGTTGAAACCCTTTGATTTCTATGATAGCTCCATCTTTGATTGAAATATTGACATCTTGACGAATTGTTCCTAAACCCCGCTTTACTCGACCAGTGGATCTTAGTAGAAGTCCAATTGCAAGAGCTACATCCTGTGCTTCAGAAGGTGTCTGTATATCTGGGTCAGTTGCCACCTCAATTAGGGGAATACCGAGACGGTCGAGTCGATACACGCGTAGGTTATTTTCATCATCATCAGCAATTTTCCTTGCTGCGTCCTCTTCAAGACAGATGGTCTGGATTCCTATTTTTTTGCCACTTACGTTAACAAGACCGCCGCTAGCAATTATTGCAGTACGCTGAAATCCAGTAGTATTAGAACCATCGATGACTATTTTTCGCATTGGATGAATTTCATCAACCGGGTTGGATTTTAGAAAATTAGCTGCAGTTAGACAAATGTCAATAGATTCTTCGCTCAAGTCATGAGGCGGCTCTTCATCTGCTTCTACTAGACATGTCGTGTCATAATAATACTCGTAGCAGAACTTCTTTTTCTTTTGATACTCAAAAAGTGCAGCTGGATCAATTGTACCCATCTCACTCTGTGTAGGTCTTAGACGTCTGATGAATTTGCCATCGGGTGCCTCATCGCGTATGACAGTTGGACAGTGACAGTACAATTTTCGTGTAGTGTCTAATTGCTGATGGAGCTCAAGACCAACCATTAGACCTAGTTTCTGGTACTTGTCATTATTTTTCATTTCAAATATCCCCAAGACTTTTGATGTACTCCGATTCTTCACTACGCATGTCAATTTCCCCAGCGAGGGGTGTTAGAAGAAGAGTCTTAGCAGCATCAGTGCTCTTGCTGTTCGCCAACGCCCACATGAGTTTCACTAGAGCTGTTTCAGGTAACATGTCCTCGCAGGGAATAACTCCTGCAGCAAGCAGCTCTACACCTGAACGATAGACATTCATATCGGTCCGCCCAAATATGCATTGGCTAGTCATGGCAACCACGATTCCACCCTCTATTGCCTTCTTGATTGAAGATTGTAAATTATCAGGTGCATGACCAAGACCAGTTCCTTCGATAATGATGCCTCTATAACCTGAATCAATTAGGTAATCAATTAGGACATGATCAACTCCTGGATATGTCTTCAATAGTGCTACTTTTTCCTCAAATTTCGGTTTCAATATGACCTTACGCTCCAAATCGCGACGCAATAGAGGAGGGTGTATTTCGGTCACATCAATTTCGCTAACTCTAAATAGGGAGTAATCATTTACAGATTGAAAGGCATCGCGTCGACTGGTATGTAATTTACGAGCGCGGGTTCCTCTGTGGGCGATAAGATAACTGTCTCCTATTTCTGCATGCATAAGGACCATGACCTCAGCAGCATTGGCGTTTGTAGCTAGATTCACTGCACCTACAAGATTCATTGCAGAATCGGATGATGGACGGTCAGAAGACCTCTGGGAACCTACAAGGACAACAGGAACTGGTAGGTTTTGAAGGGCAAAGGAGAGAGCTGCAGCCGTGAATCCAAGTGTGTCAGTTCCATGTGCTATCACAACACCATCTGTACCAGATTTGATTGCAGTTACAACATCACGTGCAATTTTCCCCCAATCATTGGGCCTGATGTTTTCTGACAAAACACTCATGATGACCTTAGCATTGACATTTGCATATCTTTGGAGCTCTGGAACAGTATCATAGAGATCTTGTGCAGTTAGTGCAGGATTGACAGCGCCGGTGCGATAATCGACTTTACTCGCAATAGTACCACCAGTACTCAGAATAGATACTCGGGGCAAATCCTTTACTTCGGACCTTGTTTCCATGTGAGTTGTTCGTGTTCGTACTCCGCCCTTAACTCGGCGTACTATCGTTTCTCGATCGATGCGTATACCAAGATTGTATCCACTGCTCAATTTTATGACGATATGAGCTGAATCACTCCCAATTTGGCTTCGTGGCATTAGTACTCCGGTGTGGTCAGCCCCACGTTGTATGATACTTATCGTATCACCAACACGTATCTTTGAAGTAGAAAGCTTCTCAAGAACCAAACCACTATAACCGGACTCTTCAAGGCTCAACGATATTCCTCACCTTCGCGTTGAAACCAAAGATAGTTGTTTCATAAAGGCTTTGTCACAGATTATAGTCTACTTAGAGAATCCCAAATACAACAAGTAGACCGAAAACTATGAAGACTAATCCAACTACTTTCTTAATCACCTTCATAGGAATACGTTCTGCCGCATGATTTCCAGCTAAGACTCCAATTGAATTGACTATGAGAAATCCAAGGATAGATCCCATTAATACTATGACTGGAAAGATAGACTGGGCTGCAAGGGCAAGTATTGCAATCTGACTCTTATCACCAAGCTCTGAAAATAGAACAAGAGAGAACATGCCAAAGAGTGTACCTGGATTATCACAGGAGTCAGGAATGTCAGAATTAGCTCTTGCAAGAGTGACAATCCCTAGAGATAGAAACAAGATGCCAGAAACATAAGTTATGATTTCAACAGGTAAAGTTGCAGAAAGAATATACCCAATAATAATTGCAATTACTGAAGAAGTAGTTAGTGCTGTCATAGTAGCAAGTAATACCAATCCAGGACGACGATACTGTGCACTAAGACACATTGTGGTGAGCATGGTTTTATCACCCAATTCCATCAAAAGAATTAAGCCTAGAGATTCCACAAAAGTCTGAATTGGCATAATTTTTACATCTCGACTAATGATGCTTAAAGGAATTGGTATATGGTTTCAGGAAACTAAAGTGGTGCGGGAGGTGGCTATAACCACCATTCATCATAAGGTATTCCTTTTGATTGTAAATCAAGTTTGGTTTTTTCTACACTCTCTGAGCGTTTTAATAGCCACTGCTTTACCTTATTTCGCTTTTTTACATCATTTGGAGAGAATAGAATGCCCCATTTTTCAGCGTCACTGTTATCAACAGTTGTTGCATCCCAAAGAACTGATATTCGATCGGTTTCTAGATAATATCGTATTACTCTTGGGTTTGTTTCTACGTTAATTGTCATTCTTCTAGCCATGCTTGCTTCATCTTCAATAAGTCTGCAAGGATTTTCATCAATAACCCGCAGTAGCTCGGTGGCATTTCTTCTATCAGTTTCTTTTGATGTTGGTGAGTCTATAATGTCTTTTAGTTCTCCAATCCGTATTTCTTTCCTTG
>JAEOUM010000073.1 GCA_016839275.1 Candidatus Thorarchaeota archaeon | reverse complement strand
TGATCTATGATAACGGTGGTCCAGGAATAGTTATGGATGATGTTACATATAAAAACTACATATATTACAACGATATTGGCTGGTCTGGAGAATATCTAGTCGTAGATAACTGGGGCGGTAACTATTGGAACAAATCAGGAGTTGGCAACTGGTATAGTGACTACAACGGAACAGGCTCCTATTCGATTTTTGGAATAGCTGATGAAATCGACTATTATCCCTCAATGAGTCTCTACATAGGAACAACTACTCCCTCCGAATATGAAGTAGGGACCACAGGAAATACCATGACTTGGGCTGCAAGTGCACTTAATCCTGGAACCCACGAGTTACTGATTGATGGTGTGTCACAGGGACATGTCACATGGGATGGTGGTCCTGTTGCAGCAGATGTGGATGGACTCGCTGTCGGAGTCTATAATGTCACACTCATTGTCTACCACGTTTCTGGACACTGGCTTGCAAACCAATCTACGCTGACTGTGGTCGACACGATGGCACCCACATGGATACAGACTCCTCAAGATCAGACGCTTGAGTACAATGTGCCACTGTCCTACCAGCTCCAAGCAAGTGATCCCTCAGGCATCGCGTCTTGGGCTGTGAATGACACTCTGAACTTTGCTATCAGCAGTGGTGGACTTCTTACCAATGCAACATTCCTTGAACCAGGAGTCTATTACGTGGAGATTACTGTTACAGATGTGTACTCCCACTCAACATCTATCACGATAATGATTACGGTGAGTGAACCCTCTGTTCCATTAGATCCTGTAATGATTATGCTTGCAGTCGGAGGAGTTGGAGCCGCAGTAATTATCGGTCTTATCGTGATTTTATCTAAGAAGAAAGGAAGCTAATGCTGTAAGGAGCCCTAGGGCTCCTTCTCCTCTTATTTTTGGGTGTTTCTCAACTGAATCGTATACTTTGAACTCGTTTCATGATGATCAAAAAGGATCTCTTTCAGGTCAAGTCTAATGAGCGTAAAATTAGGATCTTCAAAAGATTCCCAATATCCTGTAAACCAAGGTATAACAGATGCAACATCTTCACGTCTTTTTGGATCGTCAATGATTTTAGCTTCTGCTGTCGCCCTGAGGCATCCCACTCTCTCCTTTCCAAAAATGGGTAGAGTAAATTCTACTTTTGAGTTCTTGTGTATCTGAGTGACCTTGTCATCTCCGGATCTTGTGGCAACCCAAATCTTCCGATCATGGACTGTGAAGGAAACCATGCGGACTCGCGGCTGGTCTCCATCAGCTGTTGAGAGATGGATGAGCCCTCCTGCCTCGAATAGCGGCCATACCTCGGTGAGGGTCATTCTTTCGGGGTATTCTTTCTTCATATTTGAAGAGGGGCACACTGGGATAATAAAATGCGACATCAAAGCAAGAAACAACCGATAGCACGTATTCAGTGCAATGAAAAAGTGAGGACTATAGATACAGCAAGGAATCCATCTTGAGCTCTATAGCCTCTTAAAGATCATACTTAGGATTTCAGCGATTTGCGTGTCACTATTGCGATCTTGTCCATCACATCTATAGCTTCTTTGGGAAGCAGTCTCCTATCAAACTTGAACCCATGGGCCAGACCAAATTTCAACTCTGTAGGTCGAGAGTAGACGATCCTGAAAATCTTGTTCTTCTTGTCTGGTTCAATCTTCATGCCGTCTTCATTTTGAATGAATCTCAAAATTGCAGAGTTGATCTCATTATTTGAATTGAGCATTTCAGCCAACCGTCCTCCTTCCCAGGAAACATCTATGACCTCCTTTCCAACGATGCCTTTCGTCTTCTTCTTTAATTTCGCCTTAGCTGCTCCTTCATTAGCAATCTCTGCACGAAATATGTGATGGTATTCAAAAGGTATCTTATCCTTCGTTGCTATTGGAATGCCACCGACCTTTCCGAGGTCGTACGAGCCACGGGTTGTTCCCTTCCATCTTATGGTTACAAGATCGAATTCACGACCAGCGACTTTTATGTAACCCATATCCTGTTTTATGTGACCTTTCTCCACTGCTTCTGGGCTTTTGTCAGGAAGCACTGAGGCTTTTATTCCACGCTCCTGATAGTATTTGCATAACGCATCTAGTCCTACAAACTTCTGTGTAACACCTGTCATTAGTTCTCACTTCCGTTTCATTAGTTCTTTTAGAATCTACCTGAAGTGAGCTTTTACTGCAGGCATAAACGAGCAAATCAGAATTATCACGCTGATTGATAACTGGATAATAAACAAAATAGGGTTGACGATGTAGATCAGAATAGCTATGATGTTCACGATTATGGTTCCAAACCACGCCCACCTCTTTAATGCCCAAAGACCGTAGATAAGTAACAGCCCGATGAGTCCTACGATTAATGGAAGCATACCCAATAGCAGAATGGTCAATGGCGGTGTTGCTGTCAATAATGCCATAAATGAAGGCACACCGTATAGAAGAACTGCTATAGCTGCTAGTAATTGTAAAATTGCCAAGGTTATTACACCAGTTGGTTTTCCAGACTTTCCTTTATCATTCATTTAATTACACTCCTAAAGATTGAGATGAAATTATCCATCAAATGACTAATGCATGAAACATGCCAAATTAATGCAAATGTGCCTCATTTGATGTACTATTGTATCTCATCTTGTATACAATTGTATACAATAAGAATATAAATGTATACATCCATTCTATGTCCTTAAAACATTAGTTTTGAGTTGCTAGAATGATGCTGTTTCTATATTCCAATAATCTTTAACTAAATTCAATAGGTCTTCTGTGGCTTTTTGCTATCTCAACCATATTAGATTCAGTATTGATACCAGTTGGAAAGTGAATAAAGCGATACCAGTTTCTTGCCTTTTATCAATCATGATTAAATGTTATCACTACATTTCCTTTTTTTCTGCTAGTGTCAACGTATCTATGAGCTTCAACGATTTGTTCCAAGGAAAACCGACAATCAATGACCGCCTTTAACTTCCCTGCTTCAATTATCTCTCTGAGGAAAACAAGATTCTCAACATCTTCGTTTGTCGAAGAATACACTGATAGGAAGACGCCGTTCTCCTTTAGTAATCCCTTACATTGCTTCGAAGAAATCTTGTGCACTGCATCGAAGATGACATCATAGGTTTCTCTGTTTTGTGTGAAATCCTCTGTAGTGTAATCAATCACATTGTCTGCCCCCAAATCCTTCACCCATTCTAGATTCGATTTGCTGCATACACCTGCGACCTCAGCTCCCCAATATTTCGCAAGCTGCAAAGCATAGGTCCCCACACTCCCAGATGCTCCATATACTAGTACCTTCTGACCGGGCTGAATGTTAGCTGGTTTGAGAATGTAAAGCGCTGTGTGTCCTCCAATAGGAACAGCTGCGGATTCTTCGAAGGTCATATTGCTTGGTTTAATTGTCACCATTGCATCTTCAGGCAGGCAAATGTATTCAGCGTGCGTTCCACCATTCATGCCTGCTGAACCAAACACATGGTCGCCTGGTCTGAACATCGTCACCTCACTACCAACCGTTTCGACCTCACCTGCAAACTCATGGCCTAGTATCTTGTTCTTTCTGAGTCCACCCATAAAGAAACCAAATACTAATCTGACGGGGAGTTTCATTCTACGTAGCGCCGCATCTCCAAATGTAATAGTTGTTGCATGAATCTTCACCAAAATCTCATTCTCTCTTGGGACTGGTTTTTCGATATCCACAAGCTGAAGGCCTTCGGGTGACCCATATTTTTTCACTACAACTGCTTTCATGATTTTTCACCAAGCTAATACGATGCGTCAGGACCCTACTTCTTTATCAAGCAACGTTCTCATGGCTCACAGTTATGACAACGTTTCCTTTTTTGCCACCTGTTTCAACATATCTGTGGGCTTCTACCATTTGTTCCAACGGAAAGGTCCTGTCAATGATTATTATTAGTGTTCCTGCTTCAATGAGTTCTTTGAGATAGACTAGGTCTTCAGTCTTGTAATCCGCAGTCTTTGCTGTTAATTTCATTTGGCTTCTTATTGATGTCCATTTCATCCGGATCCATTTTGATAGGTTTAGGTTGCCCAAAAGATAGATACCGTCTTCCTTAAGAGATCTCATACAGCCTGAAAATGGAGCCTTCCCGACAATATCAAAGATGACATCATATTTCTCACCGCTCTCCGTGA
>JAEOUM010000072.1 GCA_016839275.1 Candidatus Thorarchaeota archaeon | reverse complement strand
TCCCCAGAGGAACTCGTTGGTATGAACCTGAAAGATCTTGTAGATCCAAGTGAGTTAGACAAACTGATTACAGAAACCTCCCAGAGAACTGAGAATGTTTCATCAACATATACACTAGTGTTCGTCACTCGTAATGATGAAAGGAGGCTATGCAGAATTTCTGCTGTGCCTTCTCGTGATAATAATGGCGTAATAGATGGTACAGTTGCGATTGTCACAGATATTACAGAACAAGTAAAAGCAGAAGAAGCACTGCGAGAATCAGAGATTAGATTTAGGAGCGTATTCGAAGCTACAGCCGTGGGAATGCATCTGTATGAGCTAACTGACGAAGGTCATCTCATACTTATCGATGCAAATCCAGCAGCTGATATTATTCTTCGGGCAGAGCATGATCAATACGTTGGGAAACCAATAGAGGTTTCTTTGCCAAAAAGACATACTGACTCTGACATAATTGAGCGATACTACAATGTTATGCGTACTGGTATACCTTGGAACACGGAGTCAATTATGAAGCGGGATGATGTCATTGTAGGTGCACTTCAAATCCAAGTGTTTAGAACCTCGCCAAGAACCATGGTGACATCATTTTTGGATATTTCAGAACGTGTTGTGGCAGAACAAGAGATACGCAATTTGAATAAGGAACTCTCAAAACGTGTCCAAGAACGTACTGCAGAGCTTGCAGCAGCAAATAAGGAACTGGAGGCCTTTGCATATTCAGTTTCTCATGATCTACGAGCGCCTCTTCGTACAATAGACGGATTTAGTCAGGCTCTTCTTGAAGATTATACTGATGTTATTGATGAGACTGGCAAGGACTATCTACGAAGATTGAGAACTGCAGCAAATCGAATGAGTTCTCTCATAGAAGATATTTTAGGGTTATCACGAGTCACACGCGCAGAAATGGAACGCAGCTCAGTAGACCTGTCTGAAATAGTCCACGAAATCTTCGAGGATTTCAAAGCGCTTGAACCGGGGCGGGAGGTAGATGTGTCAATAGATGAAGGCGTAGTAGCAAGGTGCGACCGACGCCTCATGAAAGTTGTTCTTCAAAATCTTATTGGAAATGCTTGGAAATTCACCCGTGATGAGGAGAAACCCAAGATTGAATTTGGTACTCAGGATCAAGAAGGAAGAAGGGTGTTCTATGTAAGAGACAACGGTGCTGGATTTGATATGAAATACAAAGACAAGCTTTTCGCACCATTTCAACGACTCCATCAGCCTGATGAATTTGAGGGGTCGGGGATTGGCCTCGCTACTGTGCAGCGCATTCTGAATAGACACGGAGGATTAATTTGGGCTGATAGTACTGTGAATGAAGGAGCAACCTTCTACTTCACGATACCAGAGAAGGGTGATTCGATAGGATGAGCACGCGAAAGATACTCCTAGTGGAAGATAACACTGATGATGTTCTACTTACGCTTAGAGCGCTTCAGAGAGCCAATATACTCAATGAGGTGATTGTAACAAGAGATGGACATGAAGCTTTTGAGTATCTCGCTGCGAAAGGTCAGTATGCTGGGAGAGATGCATCTGATTATCCTGTGGTTGTATTGCTGGATTTAAAGATGCCACGAATGGGTGGTTTGGAATTTCTTCAGCGGATTCGTTCTATGAATAGCCTACGACTTCTTCCTGTTGTAGTCCTCACTTCCTCAAAAGAGGAACAAGATATCTGCGAAAGCTATAATCTTGGCGCAAATAGCTATATACAGAAACCTGTGGATTTCGATCAGTTTGTTCAGGCCATACGAACTCTTGGACTCTACTGGCTCGTTCTAAATGTAAGTCCAATGGGAGGTAGTGCTGAGTGAGCAAACACATTCGGTTGCTACTTATCGAAGACAATGAAGATGATGCTTTACTACTAGAGCGTGTAATTAGGAAAAGTGGGTATGATCTTGAACTAAAACGAATCTGTACATCAGAGGAATTAGTCCATGCACTTCACGATGAACAATGGGATGCTGTACTTTGCGATTATATGATGCCAAACTTCAGCGTCCGAGATGCGATGGATGTCATCCGTGAAAATGGTCTTGATTTGCCTTTCATCATTGTTTCTGGAACGATTTCAGACGAAACTGCGGTTGAAATGATGAAAGCAGGAGCACATGATTATCTAACAAAAAACAATCTGAGTAGGTTGATTCCTGCGCTCGATCGTGAGATTAGTGAGGCTGAGCAAAGACGAAAACGACGAGAGGCTGAAGATCGCCTAAGGGAGAGTGAGAGAAAGCACCGTATGCTTGTCGAGTCAATCACAGACACCGTACTAGTTCTGTCTTCTGACGGTGTCATATCCGAGTTCTATTCACAGACTCCCATTGTAGAGCGATTATCAATTCCTGAGCATGCGGGAAAGAATGTGGATGACATTTTTCCTCCACTCGTTTCATATAGAATCAAACTTCTTCTTGAAAATACCCTTCAGAACAATTCACCTTCATCTTTTGAGTATCCCCTTGGTGGGAAGTGGCATTCTGCAAAGGTCGGTCTTCATGAGGATGGCCAAAGGGTGGTCATTGTTTCACGTGATGTTACAGATTTGAAAGAGGCAGAAGAAGCCGCTCGTCAATCCCATGCTGTTGCAATGTTGTATCAGGACATAACAGGGCATGATATCCGTAACCTTCTACAAGCTATAATGATAGCATCAGACCTCCTCTATGAAGATGAAACTGATGCTTCAAAGAAGACATTGATACACCATGTAACAGAGGCTGTAAATGAGGCTAGCGAAATCATAACATCGGTTCAAGCAACAGCAACGCTTCTATCAACTCCCTTAGAAAAGACTTCTCTTGATTTCACTCTAAAAAGCTGCATCAGAATGTTCCACGAACAACATCAAGATGTGGATGTTGATTCGGATTTTGATGTCACCACCGCTACGGTCAATGCAGATAGGTATCTGTGCCATATGCTAATGAGTATCTTCTCGAATGCCGTTAAGCACAACAACAGCAATCAGAAGAAGATCTGGACTAGACTTGCAAAGAGCGATGAGGGTTATGAACTTACCATTGCTGATAATGGACCTGGAATCAAGGATACTCTGAAGAAGAATCTGCTTGATCCTGAGAGACGCTCTGGCGGTGTTGGGATTCTTCAATGCATGCAAATTACCAGTAAATATGGGGGTGCCTTCGAAATCTTAGATCGTATTGATGGTGATTGGAGTCAAGGAACTAAGGTTAGGGTCTGGCTCCCAAAGGCAGATGCATGAATATACAACTCAATGCACGATCACTCAATATTTCAGATCAATAGAGATATGATTACCCACCCAATAGTAATGATTCAATGATGAAATAGAAGAATGATGCGTTTCCTATATAGAATATCATCACAATAAAAGCTCCAAGAGCCTTCATCCATATCTGCTTGTCTTTCACAATGTTATAGCAGAAGAATGCTGATAGCCCTAAAAGCAACTCGGGAACTATGATGTACCACGCAAGATTTCCCGTCATCCCAACGACTGTTGCAGTCCATGATGGTAGATAGACTAACGTCAACTCTGCAAGAATGAAAATAAGTATGGAAATTATCGACACTATTCCATAAGCGACTTTTTCAGATTTCCTTTTTTGAACTTCTTTTCCGATAAACACGATGATGAAGAAGGGAATTGTCCAAAGCCCAGCCATATAGATTGGTATTGCCCCTCCTATCATAGGAATTCCATCATCTGGGAATTGTAATGCTCCAAGGGTTTCAGCCAAATACCAATCTGGCAACACCATTAGTAAACTTAGGATGATAGAGAAGATCCAGATGCTCTTCCAGTCATCATACCCCTTCCCATAGAACTCAATGATGATGAGTCCATTGTAGATTATCACTAGAGCAAGTAATTTCCCGCTAATTGCGGCTGAAAATGGAAAGAGCAGAGTTATGGCAGCGATTACGCCAAAGATTACATGAATCTGGATAAAATCTTTGATTGACTTCTCTCTGAGGGTTTGCATGATTTTCCTATTGCGATGTTAACATAAAAACTGTGGTAAAAAGTATGCTAAGACTTATCTCTGCTCGCGATAGGAACTGCTGAAACGTATTGGAGCAGCCACTACCAAATACAGACTTTTCCAAATACGTACTCCGGGAGAGTAGTATATGTCAGAAAAACTTGGACAACTTGATCTTGTCTTCGTCGTGGACAACACGGGATCAATGGGCCCGTATATTCACAATGTAAAAACGAAGATACTAGAAATTATTCGAACAATAAAGAAGGAGGAGCTCTGCCATCGACTGAGAGTTGGTCTTGTTAGTTATCGAGACCACCCCCCTGAGGAAACCTCCTATATAACACAAAAATTCGAGCTCACATCTGATACATCCTTGATTGAGCAGAACATCATGAAGATGGACGCATCTGGTGGCGGGGATGGTCCAGAGGCAGTTTCGACAGCTCTGCAGGTGATGAACAGGATGGAGTTCCTAATTGATGCTGCTAAGGTTGCGGTCCTCATTGGTGACGCTCCGCCTCATGGTGTCGAATCAGGTGACCGTTGGCCACAGGGGACGCCAGATGGAGCAAAGTGGGATAATGAAGCGAAGAACGCATTCGAGAAGGGTATTGTCATTCATACTGTGGGTTGTTTTCCCGAGCTTGCTTCGTACGCAAAGGGGGTATCTACATACGAGAAGATTGCCGCTGACTCTCAAGGTAGATTCTTCCCGCTTGAGAAAGCAGAGATTCTAGTGAATCTAATAACTGGAATTGCAGTTGAAGAGATAGATAAGATTGCTATTCAGAAGTCAATCTTGGAAGACCTTGGTGTATCTATGGAGGAATTTCCAGCAGATGAAGAATTCACTGAGGAGAAGATCTCAGAGATAGTTCGCAGAAGTAAAGAACGAGGCGTGACTAAACGAGCAATGTCTGTGAGACCTGCAAGTGCTCCGGCAGCTGCAGCGGCTGATCTTTCATTAGAAGAACAAGCTATTGATGAAGACGATGTCCGTGAAGCAGTTAGACAACTCAAGATGAAGTCGAAGAAATGAATCACTTGGTCATAGATTACTCAACTAGTGTATGAATTTCTTATCATAAATGAATTTAGCAGAGTAAGGCATATCACTGAGCGGATATTCTTCAATGATATGCCTAGTAGACAATGGGAGTATTTCATGGAGAACTTCTTTGGAGACCCTTACATGATGTGGCATGATGGGATTGATCCACAGTCTGTATGTCTTCTAGAAGGAGCGGAGCGCGATCAGGCTGAATCTATGCTAATAGAATCCATGGAATCTGGAAGCCACTATGCTGTCATGGGTCTTCGAGAGCTGAAATCCCAGAGAGCTATTCCTATTATGAAGCAGCTTTTAGAGAAGGCGGGTTCTGACCTGAAGATTCAGATTGCTGTTGCGTTGAATGTAATCGAGGACACCGACGAATACACACCACATCTTATACAGGTTCTTCAGCATAACAGGAGTCCCTATGTGCGGCTAAATGCTGCCTTCGTACTTCGGATGTTTCCCACGCATGATACTATCCAGGCGCTCTTTGAGAGTGTGAGTACAGATCCTGATTATCTTGTCCGAAATCATGCGTCAGAGTCGCTTCTTCACATTCATGGTCTCAAACCGCATATTTCAGAACACAGGGAGATTTTTCGACTCATTTGTGTTGAATTTGATACTAAAGACAAACACTCGTATCATGAAGCAATCAAGCATTACACGCAAGCCGCAAATATGCTCAGAGACTTATTCGCTCGAAATGAAGACCAACCAAGTTGACATCGTTAAAGGAAAACTGATGTGGTGGCCAGTGCCAGCAAGGCAATGGTAGGAGGGGGGGAGTTATGAGGGCATGTTACAGAAAATGTGCCCTGCGAGCCACCTGACCACCAAATTCTGATAAGGACGAGGTTCCTAATAAGCCTCACTCTTACTATGAGATTAGGAAGATATCAAAGCAAAAGGCTATTCAATAGGCATCAACAAGCCCCTTTCTATGTCAGAAGAACAACATCGGTATGCAATGTCTTCACGATGGGTGAAAGAAAAAATCGTCACCATTGAGATTAGTGGCAAAGAAGCTTTTCAAGTAGCTACGCCTCTTGACTTTTGGCCAGAGGGTCCGAGTGATATAGTGTCTCCAGAGGATCTATTCGTTGCCTCAGCAGTTTCATGTTATGGTGTTTCATTATATGGAGTTTCTAAGCGATTCCATGCAGAACTCAAGGATTTTAGTATTCAAGGTGAGGGAACACTCCATAAGAGGGAGTTCGGTTGGGAATTTGAGCAGATTACGATTAATGCCAAGATTATTGTTCCTACTGAGAGTGATAAGAAGAAAATGATGAAGGCTGCAGAACGCGCTCATACCTATTGCGTCGTTGCTAATTCAATGAAATGTCCAGTTAATCTGAATTATGAGATATTTGTAGAGCAAAAAGGATTGAATCCTTCATGATGAATTTGGCAAATCGCTTGATATTTTCGTCTATGAGATAATTGCTGACGTTTTCTGGAAAATTGAATGAACTAATCCATTTGAGGGAGTGGAATCTCTACGGTATATTCCTTACCGCATTGACAGTCTAAATTGACGGACCATCGTTTGGGTAATGGTACATTGAACTCCTTGACAACTCCAGCAAGACTCTTCTTAATGCCTGATATCAACTTGATATATGCACTAGCTAAGGACGTCAGCTCATGAGGGAAATCTAGATCAGATAGGAAGTATCTGAACGCGTTATTACAATGTGGACACGCAGTTAGTAAAAGGTTGGTCACATCCCCACACTTGGTGCAAGTGATTTCATTTCTACTCATCTCTGGTGCATTCGGTATATTCAGGACGAGGTCATTTTGTTGCCCACAAACATAACAGAAGTAACGCAATGGCAATTCTGGCATATTGAATCATTCCTCATTGCTGTGGAGTATGTTCATTTCCTGCTAAAAGTCTAGCTCCAACGTGTTGCTCTTGGTCCCTGATTCCCAATATCCTATTTGGGGGCGATAAACTTCCAGAGAAGATAGATTTGTCTACTATATCATGCAATCTATTTGGGAACTATCTCTTCAATTATGAAGAGACTGCAATCCCATCAGCAAATGAACTAGACTCATTTCTGTGTTTTGCACTTACTTTCCTAGCGACTAAAATATCAGTCGTACCAAGAGTCTTAGCTTTAATGATTACATCATTTCCAATGTCAAGTGTTTCGTACCAAGTGTAGGAGTCTATCTTCACGAGTACATTTTGGTTAGGACTGACTTCGATAGTTATATATCCATAGACAATCTCGTTTTTTCCAAATTCACCTAGCTGACTTGATACTATCTTTCCTTCAATAGTAATTTCTTCTTTTTCCATGAAATAACTATAGTTAATATTCATATAAGGTATTAGTTCATGGCTAATCAATCTTTGATCCTTCGTAGGTTACTAGGATAGAATGATGTATTTTCAACGTAGGAGTCAAGGTAGACATCAATCGCTTGCCGTGCTGGACTTCCAGAGTCAATATCCCTCATATACTTGGCTGGCACTCCCGCGTAGACCTTGTATGGCTCAGTTTCAGTCTTATTATGAAGCAATGCTGAGTTCGCAATTAAAGCGCCTCTTGCTACCTTACAACCGAGCATAAGCACTGCTCCCATTCCTATTGCCGCATGATCCTCTATCAACTCGGCATGTATTGTGGCGTTATGTCCTATATTCACACGTTTCCCAATGTGAGTTGTAAATCTTGGGTCTGAGTGGATCACTACACCATCCTGAATGTTTGTCTCATCATCGATAACAATCATTCCTCTGTCTCCTCGTATGGAAACCATTGGTGCAACGAAGACTCGCTCCCCAATCTTTACATCTCCAATGACACATGCTTGGGGATGCACGTATGCAGACGCAGCAATTTCAGGTTCCTTATCTCCAAGTGCGTAAATTGTCATGATAATCACTTCTTCACAAGTATTCCCACATATGGAACTCCGTCTTGATATTTTCTTTCCAAGCTCCATCCCGCCTGTTCTCCAAGATATGTCATCTCTTCGGGAGTTGCAAGACGTAGATCAGTCCAATCATCCACAAGACCCTTGTATGCCACTCTCAGACGGATGAGTCCTTTTGGTCTGTTTCGCGACATATTCATTTTATGGTAGTCTAGATGTTCTTGCATATCCGTCTTTACTACATCTGCACTACCTGCCAGTATCTTGCCTTGGGGAGTAGTTATTCTG
>JAEOUM010000071.1 GCA_016839275.1 Candidatus Thorarchaeota archaeon | reverse complement strand
GGACCTTCCAGCGTGGCCTAAAGTTCCTCCTTTTGCAGCTTTCTTGGTGTTGATCCAACATAATTCATACCACATTGGCGAGATTGTTGCTACACGTCAAGCTTTAGGACTCTGGCCACCCCCAGAGTATAAAGCCACATTCTAAGTGTCTTAATCCCGGTATGGTTTGACTCGCACAAGAACAGAGTTGAATCCAGGTGTGTGACCAAAGGATGTATGCTTGTCATCAGTTAGATGGTTGATGTTTCCATCATTATTCCACCAACCATCTGATGACCATACAACTCTAGGATCGATATCATCTGTGAGTTCCAATCTAACATTCTCCACGATTCCTCTTCTTGACTCGATAGTAACTCTGCTTCCATCACTAAGATTGAGGTTTCTTGCTGTTTCAGGATGCATTCGCAGAAAAGTGCGATTAGAATTAATTTCCTTCATAGAAGGCATTCGTATAGGATCCTTAACGACATCGAAGGGGCAAACATCAATCTGGCACTCTCTGCAACCTATGCATAACGAGACATCCCAAGTAGGTATCAAAAGTGACGTATATTCAGACGGCACATTGATTGTTACTTCTGAAAGATTGACAGCAAGCTCTCCAACGAGTGAACTTAATTCACGACGAAGTTTGGCTGGACCAGTGGTAGCTATGTCAATGTCTTGCTGGACTAGTTGCGGATTGGGCTGGAAAAATGAAATTGCCCTTTCGGGACATTCATCGATACACTTCTTACAAGATGTACAATGCGAGAAGCTTCTGACTGTTGCACCAACCTCCAATGTTGTATATTGAGAATGAAGTCTCGTTCTTAATCTGCCTGTTATCATAATAAGTGGAAATTTCTCATAGGTTTCAGGCTGCGATAATGGGCTTTCCTCTGGTTCTGTGTGAAATGGCAGAGGATCATACCCCTGCTCCTCTAGCACCATGGAATAGAGTTCGACTTTCCCTGAGGGTGTATTGAATTTAAAATCACTGAAAGGAATCCCATTGCTTGTTGTCCGTATACCTTCTGGGTGTTCTCTTAGTCTATCAAGGGTTATGTGTCTACATTCCTCGCTATCAAGAGCAAGCTGAATGGCATCAATTTCTGTAAGTTGAAAATACTTACCAAGACCAATTCGTTGTGCAATGCATTTCCAAATATCGAGCTCGCTTCTAGCCTCTCCCTGTGGTTCAACGATTTTAGGCGCAAATTGAACTATTCTATGAAGTTCAGAGTGTACTAGATTATCATGCTCAAAAATGAAAGTCGCAGGCAACACAATATCACATAGTTTTGCAGTGTCTGTCATCTCGAGGTCAATACAGATCTTGAAGGGAATCTTCTCAAATGCTCTCTTTGTTTTATTAGTATTGGGCCATTGTGTGATGGGACTGGCTGCTTGCACGACTAGAACTTTGATAGGGCTCTCGTGTTGATTAAGAACCAGTTCCGGAATATAGGTACCTGAGGGGACAATTGGCTCGATGTTATCTCCTAGTAGTTCACCTAAACTAACAGCCTTTCCATTGAAAGGACTACAATCTGATGATAGGTACTGAAATCCACCACCCGAAATCCCAAGATATCCGCAGATTGCCAATAGGCTGTGAACTGCTCTTGCCGCCCATGTCCCATTCGTGTAATGATTCATTCCAGCAGGTGCTGTGGATATCAGAGCTGGTCCATGGGTCGCGAACATCTTAGCGATTTTCTCTATGGACTCCTCGGGTACCCAAGTTATCTGACTTACCTTCTTTTTTGTATACGTTGATACTCTCTGTTTAAATTCCTCAAAACCGACAACATGTTTCTCAACGAATTGGCGATTATAGAGACCCTTATTGATAATATCATTGGCCAAACCTAAGGCAAGCGCTCCATCTGTTCCAGGTCTGATTGTAGCATAGATGTCTGCTGCTTTAGCATATGGCGTCTTTCGTGGGTCAATGACTATCAGTTTGGCACCGTGATCTATTGCCTCTTGAATTACTCTCTTTGAATGAATACTTGATTCATGCTTGTTCGTTCCCCAAATAACAATGCAGCGTGAATTTGCCCAATCGATCAGCTCATGAGGCGGAAAAGGACCTACATTGAATCTTGCACCTTCATACGCTCCTTCGAAACATATCTCAACAATTCCAGGGATCATTCTACAGCCAAATGCATTCGAAAAGCGCGAAGCATATCTTGGTGCCATTCCATCGTTACCAGAACCAGAATATATTGCTATACTCTTTGGACCAAATCTTTCCTTTGCGTCTTTCATTTGCAGAGCGATTTCATCAAGAGCCTCCTCCCAACTAATCCGTCTGAAGGATCCATCCTTCTGCCTTTTTTGAGGATGAAGTAATCTGTCTTTAGAGTACATTCTAAGGATGTGGGCATAGCCCTTAGGGCAGCATCTTCCAAGAGTATAGGGGTGATTGGGATCTCCTTCAAGTCGAGTAATCACACCTTTTTCAACGTGGAGCATGTATGCGCAGATATCTGGGCAGTTCAAAGCACATGCAGAATAGTACTTCTCGCTATGCATTGTAAAATTGGAATGCGAGCACCATCATTAAGATTTCTAACCACTGCGAATCATGACGTAATGGTCACTTTGTTGATCACCAATTCTCGCAAATGGTAAGTATTGTGACTAGACCGTTGCTAATGCATTGAAGGATATCCTAATCAAGCGAATCTTTCAAAGAAATGAGATAATGGATTGATGTGTGGATGCAAGATACGCTACCAATTGAGATCAGAGAATACGATGAATCTCTCGCAGAAGACATTGCACAGATGTGGAATACATGGGATGATCTATGGCCTGGTGGTTTTACACAAGGCATCCCCTTTACAGCTGAACGTGTTAAGAAACAATATGGGCAAATTAACGCACTTGCTTTGCTGATTGCCATTGATAAGGATACAAACAAACCTGTAGGATCCTGTACACTCCATCCCAATTGGAGAGACCGCGAAGCAGCCTATATTGGGACTCTTGGAGTATCACCAGATGCATTGAACAAAAAGGTTGGAAAACAGCTTCTATTAGAATCATTACGTATCTCCTCGAGTAAAGGATACACTCGTGTTGACCTAAACACATGGGCTGGGAACATGAGAGCAGTGCCCCTCTATAAGAAAGTGGGGATGATGTGGGATCCTGATGGTCAAGGTCTAACAATGTTTGACTACATTCCTGGCATTCTTAACCACCCTCTATGTGCCCCATTTTTCAACTTACTTGATGGAGAATATGATTGGTATGACACCTATATTAGGAATCCAACACAATCCCCAGACATTCATTCGAAGGACGGAATGTCTATCTATCCATATGAATTCAAACTAGATAATGCATCCCTCTCAGTCACTGTGGATAAATATGCTCGAGGTATTACAGCAATCCAGCGAATGATGATGGGTCAGACAATTACCATTGCGGCATCTGTCGGTTCGCATGAGGTTCTCTGCGGTCTTCCATACTCATATTCCCTAAAGATAGTGAATAATAGTACTCAAGAGATGAAACTTAGTGTTCACCTCATAGGATTCAAGGGTCTGGAATTTGATGAGAAAGAAACCAAGAAGTTTGTCATCAAGCCAGATTCAACGGAGATTTGGGATGTGCCGTTTCATCTCACCTCATCAGCTCTTCTCTTCAGGGATAACATAAAGACCGAATCCATTACTACGAAGATAGATCTCGATGGCGAGATTTCTGAATTATATACAGGTATGAAAATACGATCTCCAGCAGAAATCAGAACCCGATGGGGAGAGTGCCGAATTTCCCCCGGTGGAAGGATTAGAATTCCGGTTACAATCATCAACAATTTAGATCAGGAATCAGTTGCTCAGGTCAATCTTCAAGAGATTCCTCCTCAAATGCAAATCGAAATGTCCTCTGCAGCGATAGAGCTAGGTGCCCACGCGCAGGGAGGTACTGCGCTTGATGTGAATACATCCAAGGAACTTTCGGAAGGAACTCACGATTTATGGCTCAGCTTAGTTTTTCATATCGAGGACAATCTAATTGTGGAAACAAGGAAATTCCGGATTCCTATATTTTGTCTTGGTAAGAAGGATGTTGCGATCGGCGTGGATGATCGACGAAGTGAAACTATCATTGTTTCACCACACTATACTGCTAGAATTGCTAAAGAGGGTGCTATTCTCGTAATTCAGGATGCTTACTCTCAGATTTCTCCAAGTCTGACTCAGGTCTCTGAAATTGGACCCCCTTTTGGAATAAATCCATTCCGATTTGCTGAGCGAGAAGTTCAGACCGATGTTACAGATACTGGACTCGTCGTATCTATGAAGGCAAAACATCCAGACCGTCCTCTAGTGATCGAAGATAAAGCAATATTCGAATTTGGAACAGGCTTGGTAAAACATGAACAATGGGTTGAGAATATTGGAGAAGATAGTCATTCCTTCCAAAGCCGATTGGTCGGTAGAGGAGGAGGAATTAATTTTGCATCTGGTCAGGTCTATATCCCATTCTCGGAGGGAGTACTTTCTGAGCCTCTTGGCAACTTTCGCTTTTGCTATCCATCGATTCCTACAACGCCTTCAGCTTATTCTGAAGGTTGGGTGGCTATAGAGAACGAAGATGCCACAATTGGTCAGATGTGGGATCTTAGAGAAGTAGAGGAGATACGAATCTTTAGCGGACAACTTAACGCGCTCGGTTTTCCTATGAAGCACTTGGAACCCGGAGAAGTGCGCAAGATTACTAATTCTTGGTTGGTATTCAACGCTCGAAGTTGGCAAGACGTTCGGCGGCTATGGAGGTCACGAGTCGCTCACTATTATGAAGATATATTCTCTCCAGCTTATAGCCAATTAGCAGAACAAATGCTGGCTGTCAAATCTCCGCCAATCATTCTTCCTCATGTTTCAGAAGCACATGGATCTCTTCGATTGCATAATCCCTTGCATATTACTCATGAGGGAATGCTTGAATTGACTCCTCCAAATGGATGGAATGCTGAATTGAAAATAAACTCCAAAAAACTGGACGGACTTCAAACTGAGATTAATTTAGCCGCAGCTGCATCAATCGATGTATCGCTCAAGCCTTCTTCAAGAATCATGGATAGATTTGCTATTTACAAGGGACAGCTCAATTTGAAAATGGAATATGATACAACCGAGTCCCTTACTGTGGCTGTACTAGGTTCATCCAAGGGTAGAATTGAAGTCACAGAAGGAGTTGAGCAGGGGTGCAAAGTACACAGAGTAAAAAATGGTTTGCTTGAATTTGCAGTATCTGAAGATTATGGCGGTTGCATGTTCTCATTAAGAAACGAAAAAGGGGTTGAGTTTCTTACGAGTTCATTTCCGAAAGCATCCCCCCGACCTGGTGCCTTCTTTGATAATTACCATGGAGGCGTCCAGCCACTGATCTTTGATGATGACTTTGGAGAATCTCTTGCAAAAGCTCGCACGAACAAGGAAAGGATGTCCGCAAAATCCTATCAACGCGGGCATTGGTCTGGAGTTGAAATTAGCTGGAAAGGGGAAATTCAACAGACAACCCGTGGAATCGATTCGTATCTGAGATACATTACTACAGCAGGTTCTCCATTAGTCGTAATTGAGTGGCAAATTGTCAATAACACGACAGCCCCAGTCCGTTTCTGGCCATCACTCATCATCGATCCAAAATTGGATACAGAATTAGCAGAAAGTAAATTTCAAACAAAATGGTCTGGAAAAGAGTTCACTTTAAGACGAGGGAATCTTCCCATGGCTGTTACACCGTCAAATAATATTGTATGGCTAATGCCTGAAAAGAACAATCGGAAGACCAGCGGATTCGGCTTAATTGCCGCTGGAAATGAAGTGGGAATGCTTGATGCATATCTTGGTAACATGATGATCATGGCTTTGGTTGATGGACGCTCAGCTATCATGCCAGATCAGGAACGATTAATCACGACTTGTCTGTTTGTTGATCCTCCCAATTGGGAAACACTAGACGATATGAAAAACATACTTGATTCATTGTATCAGGAATAGACTCCATACTCTTGCTGTAGTATAGAAAGAATGAGACATTGATCTTCAGAAGAGGGAATAATGACCAGAGTTCTTTCCTGACGTTTTACAACTACTGGATGGAAATCTACTTACGTATGATTATGTAGCATGCTACAATAGGAGAAGTTGCTGATGTCCAAGAGAATCTATACAAAGGCTGGTGACAAAGGTGAAACTGAGCTCCTATCAGGTGGCAGAATTGGAAAGGATGATCCACGAGTTGAGGCATACGGATCGGTTGATGAACTGATCAGTGTGTTAGGTGTGGCGAAGATACATTCGTCAAAAAGAATAGCAGATTACATCTATGGCATCCAACAAACACTATTCTATATGAATTCTGAACTAGCAATCAATCCTGAAGCACTCGAAACGAATGAACAAATCTTCCAGAATTTAAAAAAGATCAACGCGAAAGATGTCGAGTTCCTTGAGAAGATTGCCGATGAGTTGTCTGAGGAATTGCCCCTATTGACGAACTTTGTCATACCTGGAGGAACTGCGGCTGCTGCATATCTTCACATATGCCGAACAGTATGTCGTCGTGCGGAGAGAAGAAT
>JAEOUM010000070.1 GCA_016839275.1 Candidatus Thorarchaeota archaeon | reverse complement strand
TGTTTTCAGAGTTCCAACATCCCTTCTCTGCGAATCTGACAGAAGTTTCGTGTTGTATTGAATTAGCATCACGCCCATGATAATTGATGGAATCGAGAATGCTATCGCTATCGCTCTCATACTGATTGACCACATCGAGAATTCGTTTACCGCATCAATAAGCTGGAAATCATCATAGTTTATTAACGCAAACGGAAGATTCTCATTTTCTATGCGTCTCTTTACGTTCAGTAGAGAATCGACAACAGTGGCTGAATCTGTCTGAACGATATTGGAATGGTCGAATTTCACCCAGATCTTATCCTGGATTCCATAATACTGATCATGGCCAAGCACACTAAATGTTTCACTTATTGCCTCAGGTGTAGTGATTAGTTGTAAGTATGTTACTTCGGGCTGTCCCCACATTGGTTGATGCATGTAAATTCTAGATACGAAAGTTCCGACGACAGTGAATGTTCTCTGTATCTCTACTTCATCCCATGTGCTATTGTAGACGTGCAGATCAAGAGTGAAGTTGCCTCCAATTTCTGCTCCAATCCTGAGAAAGAGAGATTTTTCTAGAATACATGAATTTTCGTCAAATGAGAGATCCCCTATGTCGAGTTCAATAGCATCAGAGAAGCTCTCGAATGCACTGAACTCAGCTCCAAGGTAGCCCTTACGTTCATACCGATAATCTTCCTCTTGCCAATCGTGCACTTGAGCAAAAGTGACTTGTGCAGTGGCAATGACAAATTCCTCAGATGATACACTGCTTTCAATATCTTCCAATGTGATGCTTGAGGGATCTGACCAATTCTGGGCATAGAATGGTGAGGTGAATGAAACCTGCATATCAATTGGTACATCAGACGTCATATCGTCCAGAACATTCGGAGCGGCTGAGTCCATGTAGAATAGCACACCGCCTAAAACACCACTTGAAAGTGAGAAAATAATCAGGGTTGTAATTACTTCAGGTGCTCTTGCTGAGAGACGAGAGAACAAAAACATCTAGACTTCTCCTCCATATGGTCCCGCTTCTGCCCAAGCAGCGTTCAATGATTCAGCTAATTTGATTTTTGAGCTGAGCGCAGCGATAATGACAATGAACATTGTAACGGTTACAATGAAGAATCCAAGTACTGCGAGTATCGTGTACCATGGAATGACAGTAAAGACAGCTATCGGATATATTTCATACATGCTTGATGTAGAGCCTCCAGCTGTTGTTAATGATGTACTCAGGAATAACGGTGAGTACAGAAGTAATAGAAACAGACTGAATAGAACGAGTACAAGCATTTCTGCACCTTGTGCTCTGATGATTGTGTTCTTTGATGCCCCTACTGACCTGAGGAGGGCAATCTCTCTACGCCTAGCGCGAAGTCCTTCAACTGCATAGATTGAGAAAGCTCCAACAATTGAGCCAACAGTGAGAATAGTTAGCATCGTATCAATAGCCCGTTCCATCCGGTACTGGGTGTTGTCCACATAATTGTGTACTCTGCTATATACACTATCCCACTCATCATTCTGGACTGCAATCTTTCCTCCCGCTGCAAAGACATCATCAACAATTGATGTTGTATTTGCATTGTCCAAAGTCTTTACGCAAAGAAAGTTGCTGGTATCATTAACCAAATTGAACAAAGTTCCAAAGTACTCCCGGTTTACAATGACTCGCCATTTACCAACTTCATCGCCCCAATAATAGTAGGGTGAGAATGGACCAAAGTAAGGTGGCGGATAATACCACCAGTCAGAGGTTTCTGGCATTTGTGGCAGTGCTTCTGTAATCCCAATTATTCTGAATGTGACTGGGAATGCATCCTCCTCCATTGTTGATGCACGTAGAATATCTCCAACTACCAGCTCATATGCATTGGCTATATCAGAAGTAATGATTGCCCCATCGGGAGTTGATTGTATTTGTTCAATCAGAGGGGTTATCTCTGAATCATTGAGTTGTTGCCCAAGATAGTCATACCCAATCTCTGAATATTGCTGGGGATTTATCGCCATGAAGGATGTGCTACCACCATAATCTGCAGAAAGATAGAGTTGCATCTCTGAAACAACTGTTGCAGCCCTAGTAAAGTCATGATTTGTAACATTGGTAATGAATTCATCCCAGGCGTCATAATTCCACTCGTCTAAAGTGAATGTGAGGTCGGATCCCACAGCAAGTCTTGCTTGGTTTTCAGCAGTAAGCGGAAGTGATGCATCAATAATTGCACTATTCCAACTAAGACAAATTGCAAGTACAAGCACCATAGCTGCAGCCCCAGCTGAAGATGCCTCTTTACCTATTCGCCTTATCCCAATTGATGATGGAATTTCTCCGACAAATCTCCTCAATCCTTTTGAGATTCTATTTGCTCCCCTACGAAATGCCTTCATTGATAGGCTTGCTATACCAAGGAATAGGGGCAGAGGTATGAGTGGTAGTATGAGTGAGATGAGAGGAAAACCTGTGACAGATGGTCCTCCTGTAGAAAGTGCAAGGAGCAAGAGTCCTGCAATCGCTACAATAAAGACATCCCAACGAATCAGATTGAGCCCCTTTGCAATCTTCGCCAGTCTTCCACGTTCTTCATCTACACTTCTCTTAGTTGAATAGATTGCTCGATATCCCCCCAATGTAAGCATGGGAAGTGCAATGCCCACGACAACCGCGAGTACGAGTGAATCAAGACTTACAAGCATTGGCTCTGTGATGAAGAGATTCAAATCAAAGGCGAAGAAACTCGTAGCAGAAATCGCTATCCTGCTAAAGAGGAGTCCCAAGGGTATTCCAAGAAGACATGATACTATTGATAGCTCTAATATCTCGCGTGTTACAATCTTTTCCAAGTCGCCTTTTGCTGCGCCTCTTGAGACAAGCATGCTCTCCTCGTATCTACGCTCGTTGACGTTGTGTCTTATTGCTAGGAAGGTTACGAGTATCACAAGTAGTAGAATACTAGATGCCCTGAGCATCTCGTTGATTCTGGTTCCCTGCACCCAGTACATGTATGCGGAGATTCCTGATGCCAAGACGTCTTGTACCCAGAGGTCAGAATATGGTCGATAAACCGGGTCATAATTAGGATCAAGCCTCCTGATTGATTCATCAATTTCATTCATATGTGCAAGTGAACCTGAAGGGTTGAAGGCTGTGAGAGGAGAACGATCAACATCGATCAGCACTTCCAACTCTGCATTATTGACTGGTATGAGATTGTAGAAAGCTATAGCAATGCTTTCGTAATCCCAATAATATGGTGAGTCGCCCTCACCTTGTCGTGTATAGAATCCAACAACTTCTACAGTACGATCTATACCGCCCATTGAAAATAGCAGTTCATCTCCGATATTGACATCAAAGTATGTTGAGAGAGAGTTGATGACCGTCACCTCTGTAGTGTTCTCTGGCATACTACCGCGTACTAAAGTGATATAATCTGGATATGCATCAAGAAAATCTTGACTTGGTGTCAATATATGTCCCCAAGTGTAAAATTCTTCAATTCCCGCTGTTTCATTGGCTTCTCGCATAAGATTTCCATAC
>JAEOUM010000069.1 GCA_016839275.1 Candidatus Thorarchaeota archaeon | reverse complement strand
TTATGTTAGGTGCACCTGTAGGAGCTGGGGTGGCAGGACTTGTTTTCCAAGAGAGATGGAAATCTGCTTGCGCAATATACTCAGTAATGATACTCGGGTATTTCTTGACACCTGTCACCTGGTCGTTATCACTTTTTGGAGTGTGGGATGTTTTGGTAGGATTTGTACTCATACTTACAATAGCAATTCTGACGACCATGAACAAGTCAGGGACTAGAATCTTATCATCTACAAATTTGAAAATGATTTTAGCCACTGTGATAGGTCTCGAATCGGACATCTTGGTAAGAATATTCATCCTTATTCCTGGTCAAATGTATTGGATCTATTATGGGATGCCACTCGAAGTGATTCAGGGGCTCTGGTTGGTTGCTGGAGTTATTACTCCAATCAAAGTCATTCTAGCAGCTATAGCAACAATTGCAATTGGCAGATCATTACTAGAAATTTTCCCACAACAGACCGCAGAATTGAACAATAGCTGATATGGGATGAACGATGCGAAAAATAAGTGAAAGAGAGGCATATAGCCTCTCTCTAGTAGATACTACATAGGATCAGATACGATTTTGTCTGCCCATTTCTGTGCAGCTACTGCAGCTTCATACCCATATTCAGGTTTCTCATTGCCCAGACAAGCCTGAACAAAATGAGCAATCATTTGCTTATGGCCCCATACTTCTGGACCGGGGCCTGGTACTTGCCAATTCTTTACATCATCGCCTTTGCCAAATAGGGTCACATCAAAGACTTCTCGATTCTTACTCGGAATCCAATCGATAAGAATAGTCTTACCATTGTTTCCAAAGATCTCGAACCGACTGAGATCTAGACCTTTTGCCACTGATGAACCAAGCATCATTGTTCCAACTACACCATTTGCGAATTTCACTATTCCTACAGTTTGGTATCCTTTGAAATCTTTAATTCCTTCTATTGGACTATAGTTTGGAGTCCACTTAGCGTTCGTGATGGGGCTACCAAAGAACCACTGAAGCATGTCAAGGCTCCAGACGGATAATGTGTAATCGGGATAGCCTCCTGCTTTCTCAATATCCCAAGCCCAACCACTTAATGGCCACTGATCTGCAAGATCTTCAGCAGCAATAAACTCTCTGAACGTGATTGCCATTGGTTTTCCTATCGCTCCTGAATCAACAAGTTCCTTTGCTTTCAAATAGCCAGGACAATGTCTAAAATTCAGGATTGGCATAAGAACCACACCCTTCTTCTTGGCTATTTTTCCGAGCTCTTCAGCATCTTTGAGTTTTGGTGCTATTGGCATTTCCAAGTAAACATGCTTTCCAGCTTCAAGTGCTTGTTTACCCAAGGGATAGTGGAATGGTGTAGGTACTGCAACACACACAGCATCGACTTCGGGATCATTACAGACATCATCCCAGCTATAGTAGATGTTGAGATCGAAGTTGTCTTTGGTCGCCATTTTTTCCTTTAATTTCAGAGCATACGCTTCACTTTCCCTACCCTTCCTGGCCAGCAGGCCATATAATTGAGAGTTGGGAACTTTACGGAATGATGGAACGTGAGCTGCGCCGCCAACAAATCCTACTCCAGCACAGACCGTCTTCAAAACTTTTTCAGTCATTTTGTTCCTCGCCTCTATTACTTTCCATGTTCAGCAGATTGATGTGCCTGAAGAATGACTTAAAGACACAAAACTCTGGTGAATTTTGTCCTGTTTTCTGAACAACATCTGCCTTAAAAGCACTAGGATGACTTTTCATTTTCATTTAGATTTAGGTTTCGACTTCGAACAGATATTCAACGGAAAATACTCTTTTCCATCTTATTAAACAGCCTTCATAACGCGGGAGGCGAGGAACCAGCTGATATCGCCGAGTTGCTCGTGAGGCAAATAGAATATAGAGTTTCTATCATAAAGAAGCCGTACACTAGCAGCAAACTCTTCATCAGCATCTTCGAAGACAAGTAGTACTTTTATCATAGGCAGAAACGAAATTTCAAACCCAGCATCGCCACGCTCCACTCTCTGGGCACCAAGTCGTTCTAATGCGCCAAAAAGCTTCTCCTTGTGCTCTGTATACACAGTAGTAAGACTGCCTAATTTTTCCTCGCTAAATGAGTACCTGCAAGCCCACGATCCCCTTAACGTATTGAACTTGACCCATTCATGAGCTAGACCTTTGTCTTGTGCTCTGCTGTAGTAGTAGAGATGTGGAATGATTTGACTAGTATTCGTTGTCTTACCGGTCAGAGTGTCCTGAGTCTCGCCAGTCTCGAGGTCGACTCGCAGTCCCAAGATGTCAACATACTTGTCACCAATCCCGAATCGATTTCGAAGTGTACGGATATCATCAGCGAAGTTCTCCCAACTCCACATAGCGGAGCTAGTGTCGAACTGCTCTACATGGAACCTCGCTGCAAGTTCACGAGAGAGACTTGACCAATACTCAAAGATATCATCAGGCATCATTTATCTCGTTAACGGGATACAAGGTTGCCTTTCAATTTTTCTCAATGGTTGATTTACAGTCATCAATACCTACTGCTTCACACACAGCATACCTTGCGTTGTACCCAGCAACATGAAGAAGGGCATCTCCTACTTCTCTATCTTTTGCCATTGATGCGGTACATGGATAGGAGTGGTGCGCCTTTGCAATTGTGTCAAATAATTCATCAGTGTTTTTGATTGACTTGCCTCTCACCTTTTGACTGACATACCAGGTGCATCCGCAGGGTGCAGATCTTAGAGGACCAATCTCAGCAATAACATCATCCTTCATGTCTGCATAGTGGAGAGGACGCCCTATCCGGTACTTTTTCATGAATTCGTCAATGATCTTTCCTGAACCGAATTCCAACGTACAGAAAGGTTTAGGGAATGCATTTTCAATACCGATGGTATCCAAGGTTTCTGTTACTTGAGCCCTCAAACCAGGTGGGACCCAGGTAGGATCTTCTATTGGAACTATAACAGCCTTTGCACCTGTGGCTTGGATAAAGAGGTCAACAGACGCGAGAAGATCGTGATGGATGGCAACAATAAGAAGAAGGTCACATTCAGTGAGATTAAGACCATCGATGTAGTCTTTTGGTTCCTCAATCATTGAAGGAGAAGGCGGATCTACAGGATAGATACCAACGATGTCACCTACATATGATCCATAGCCAGCTCTGCATTCAGAACATGTCGGTTCGCAGCCTTCACAGAATGTCTTGAAGTTGATGAGATTACCAATGACTCGCTCAGCAAACACATCTCCGTACACCGTTCCGATTCTCAAGAATATCACCTTTAGAATATCGTGAGATTTCTTTTGGACTAAAAAAGGATGATGATTGCGGCTCAGTATGAAAAATTGCGACATCAGAAACATAATATGCTTCACATATCTTGCTGAATCTCTCTGCAAGGCTTGCTATCAGGAGACTAATGAAATGGCATTAGGAGATTTCTTGTTCCCTCATGTGGAGCTTAAACTAGTAATTGTCAGGTCATTCAGAACGGATGTCGAATCAGCTAGAGGAAAACCGTCAGAGAAGTATGCCTCTGAAACAGCGCTCGTACGATTAAATAATAATGACATGCGAAGACTAAGTCTTAAGGAGGGAAGTACTGTTAGATTAAAGTCGCCTACTGGGATGATTATCATTAGAGCTACAATAGATGACAAGGTGCCTGAAGGAAGTGCAGTCATGCCACACGGTCCATGGGCACTTGCTCTCGTTGCTGTTCCAGAGAACGAACTGCCACCCACATTTCATGGAGTAGCAGTTATCGCAACACGAAGTAAGGATGACATCACTTCTCTTGAGACTTTGTTTGGCTCTTGAGTTTCTCGATTACCTTGTCGACGCGACCTCGTTCGAGTTGAAGGTTAAGATGCGGATCTTCATCAAGCATTGTTCTGAGATTCCTTGCAGCTGCCATAGCTCTTGTGCGATTACCATCAATAGTTTTCCATGCACTATGTTCTTTCACCTTGCTTGGCTTAGCCTCTTCATCTTTAAGGATGATATTTCGCTCAAATAATCCACTAGGTGGATGCTCTTTCCCAATCACTTCATCGAAGAATAGTAGCCGGCCACGTTCCCACTCTCGCGCCTCTTCAAGTTTTTCGACATTGTATCCTTCTCGCTCGACCTCAAGAACGTCATATGGACATGAATTGGCACAGGCTCCGCAATAGACACAATGGTCAAGTACTGCAATTTTGTCAGCCTTTCCTGTGGGATATATTGCCTTAACAGCGCAGATATTGAAGCAATTGTGACAACCAATGGGGTCGCACTTATCGAGTCTTATGACATTAACTGCACCAGAGAAAGGTTTTGAGACCTCAATTGCATCATAAGGACAAACCTCTGCACAAAGACCACACTTGACACACGTTAGATCGTTTTGTTTGAGCTTTCCAGTTATCTTTGGCTCCTTAATAATGCGAGCGCTTGCTTCTGTGCATTTAACTTCAATAGCTTCATCAGGGCATATCTTTTCACAGAGCTTGCAGTAGTCACATTCTTTTTCATCTATCCTAATAGCTGTCGCGGGTTTGAAATCAGGAGGTTCAGCAGAATCAGACCAGTAGATTGTGATTACTTCAGGACAAAGTAATTCGCACAAGCCACAGTAAGAGCATTTGTCTTCATCCACCTTGATACTGCCCTCTGCATGCACCTCTTTCATATAGGTCACAAGGTCTTTCTTCTTCTCAACATCAACTTGGACCTCAAGTGCTTCAGTTGGACAGACTTTCGCGCACAGAAGGCAGGGAGCGCACTTGTCGTGGTCAATTTCATGTGTTCCGGAAACTCGGTTGAAATGATTTACAGCCCCATCGCCTTCGTACTTGGTTTGGAATGCCCGGAATATGCAAGCTGAGTCGCAAAGACCACAGAACGTACAAAGCTCAGGATCGATATTAATGAGAGGAGCTCCTTCTATTCTTCCTGATGCTTTTTCAGCAACAGGTCCAATCGTTATGGCATCCCAAGGGCAATATAGGCAAAGGTTGCACCCAACACACTTGTCTATTGAATAATCAAGAACCTTAGTAAGCAGAGAAGTTTTCCAAACAAGCTTGATGGTTCCATCGATGAGCTCCATAGTGATAATTGGTTTTTCACCAACGGTTATTCCTGTCTTGCTCATGCGGACACATCCTGCTTCTTTGTGGACTTCTTGGTCGTTCGTCCTGTTTTAACAGACGTTTCACTTCCAAGTGGACCTAGAGACACGATTCTGTTCGTAAACTCTGTAACCTGCTTAGCGTATTGACTAGCCTCTGAGGCGGACACACTTCCAAAATACAATCGCCTTCCATCAATACCAGCTGCTGCTAGAACTGCTCTCAGATTATCCGTTCGTTCCTGCGCATGTAAGGCTCCAGAACGATAGTGACAATCTTGAACATGACAACCAATTACGGCAACCCCATCAGCACCTTCTTCGAAAGCAGTCAGTAAAATTTCAGTATCAAGACGACCAGTACATGGTACTTGAATAGGCACAATATTTGAAGGATAGGTCAATCTCGTCATTCCAGCCCTATCAGCTGCAGCATATGCACACCATCTGCATAGATATCCAACAATTATAGGTTTAGACCCACTGAACCGTACTTCACTCTTCGTGGCCTCCAGCAGTTGTTCAGTCGTCAAGCTAGGAAGATTAAGAGCGCCAGTTGGACAAGCCGCAACACAAGCACCACAACCCCGACATGCTGCTTGGTTAACAATAGGTTTCTCTCCGTTGACTGATCTTATCGCATTGGGAGAACAGACTTGTTGACACTGAAGACAGTTTATACACAGATCGTGGTCTATTGTGGGAACACTGAGATCAGTTACAATCGTACTGCTAGTGAGAAGAGTCTTCACCTTGGAAGCAGCTAGTCCTGCATGTGCGACTGTATCAGAGATATCTTTTGGAGCCTGCGATACACCAGCAAGAAAGATACCTTTTGAGGCTGTACCACTCAGGTTGAGTTTGGGGTGTTGTTCTAAAAAGAACCCATTCTCATCCAACGGTATTTTTAGTAATTTGGAAAGACGTTTGTTGCTTGGTGCAGGATCCATACCTACCATTAAGACAACAAGATCAATATTCAAGTCAAGCATTCTCTTTAGAAGCGTGTCTTCTGCTCTAAGAAAGGTCTTGCATTTTACTTGATCATAGACAATTTCGCCTACAGCGCCTCGTACAAAATGGATGCCGTATTCATCCGCTGCTCGAACACTAAGCTCTTCATGACCCTTACCAACTGTTCGAAGATCTGTGTAGAACACGTAAGTTTCACAATCAGGAAGTAGCTCTTTCACTTGGATAGACTGCTTCACAGCCTCTGCGCAGCATGCTCTGCTACAATATGGTCGATTGAATCGCATTGTGCGACTTCCAACGCAGTTAATGAATGCAATACTATGTGGAGTGTTCCCATCAGAAGGTTTTACGAGCCTGCCGCCTGTAGGACCTGAAGGATTTATGAAGCGCTCAAGTTCAACAGATGTAATTACATCAGGATTTTCACCATAGCCTAGCTCTTCAATAATAGTAGCATCGAAGGGACGAAATCCTGTGGCAACAATTATCGCGCCTACTTCAATAGTTTCAGTCTTTTCGCAGTCGTCATATTTTATCGCTTTTGCCTCACACACACCACTGCAGGACTGACACCCTACGCAGTTTTCCATATCGATGTACGGAGCTATGGGTACAGCATCAAGTGAGTGTCGTACTATTGCTTTTCTTGTTCCTAAACCATAGTTGTACTCATCCACAACCTCAACAGGACAAACTTCCACGCACCTATTACATCCAGTACATAGCTCTGTGGACACATATCTCGGTTTCTGTTTTAGTGTGACAGCGTATCGTCCAGTACTACCTTTTATTCCGTCGATATCGGTTAGGGTCATCAATCGAATGTTTGAATGACCAGCAGCTCTCGCCATCATCGGACCTAGTATACAAATGCTACAGTCAAATGTTGGAAAGAGCTTGTCCCATCTTGCCATATGGCCTCCTAGAAATGCCTCCTTCTCGACAAGCACGGTTTCAATGCCTTGATCAGCGAGCTCTAGAGCAGCTGTCACACCCGCGACACCGCCTCCAATTACCATGGCTCTCTGAACTACAGGGGTTTCAAAAGTCTGAGTTGGGTAAGATAGGCCTACTTCTGCCAAACCAATATCAATTATTGTGGCTGCTTTTGAGGTTGCGGCTTCTCGATCATCACTATGCACCCAGCTACATTGCTCACGTATATTAGCAATGTGGAGACGACCTGGATCAAGTCCTATTTTACGAACAGCATCGCTGAAAAGTTCTTTATGAAGGAGTGGTGTGCAGCCAGCAATAACTATCCTTTCAGCTCCACTCTTTCGTATAGCTAAAGTTAGTTCTTGAATACCATGTTCAGAACATAAATGGTCGTTAACTTCAACGACATCCACACCTCTTGATTCCACTCTCTCCTTGAGTTCATCGATATCTATTGGTCCAGCAATGTTTGATCCACACTTACATAGGAAAACAGCAACTCTATCCTTGTCGTTTTTGTCTGATTTGGATTCCGAGTTAGGCTTCAAGGGGTTCGTGTGGCTCCTGTAGGTGTTGTGACTATTTTCGTGCTTTATAATATTCAGTAATCCCGTCTTAAATAACACCTGAAAGTCCATACCATAACGGATAATTGTTGTGGAGTGTGCACAGAGAGAATCTGAACAGTGATTTATTGTAAGAAGTTACGGAGTTCCTTAATCTTGAAACTTAATCCAATGGATCTGTACAATCTGCTACCGAAGACTAACTGCAGGCAATGCGCCCCTAAGACTTGTATGGCTTTTGCAACCAAGCTTGCGTTAGGTGATGTGACAGCCGATGATTGCCCCCCGTTATTGGAACCGGGATTCGAGAAGAACCTGAAAACAATCAGAGAACTCATTGCACCTCTCCTGTCGACAGCTGAAACTGGTGTGAAGCTAGATGAGGAGAAGTGCACAGGATGTGGCAATTGTGTTGTTGTCTGTCCAGTTGATGTAGCAGTTGAGCCGCCTACAGGCTTAGGGAAAGCGGCAAAAGGAGATGTCACAGTCTTTAGAATTGATAATGGAGTGGCGAAAATCATCAATTTAGAGAAATGCAGGCGTTTCCCTCCTGATCGTCTGAATTGTAGAGTGTGTGAGCAGTACTGCTGTACAGATGCGATTGAGATATGGTAGGTGTGATACATGGAGGATATCGTTTGTAACAGATGCTCATTACTCTGTGATGATGTACTAGCAGAGATTGGAGATGAGGGAGCAAAGTCTTTGGGGCTTTGTCGACTTGGCCATACCCATCTTGAGAGTGTAGCAAATCAAACTAAGATTGAAGTCATTTCTAGAGAAGATGGCAAGGAGAATAAGCTGAGTTTGGATAAGGCTCTAGAGAAGGCTGCTGAAATGCTAATCTCAGCAAAGCATCCACTGCTTTATGGATGGTCTCGTTGTACGAATGAAACGATTAGTGAGGGACTCTCTTTAGCTAAAACATTGAAAGCGGTCTTTGACTCAAGCGCAAGTATGGGGCTTAGTCAATCTATGAGTCATAATGTCCAAAATATGAAACTAGAAACTGATCTTGATGAGGTTCAAAATAAAGGAGAATTCATCCTTTATTGGGGTAGTAATCCAGTCGAAAGCAGTCATCGACATGCAAGCCGATTCACAGTGTTTCCACGAGGTGAGAATGTCCCTCAGGGTGTTGAGAGCAGGGTGATTGGTGTAATTGATATCAGGGACACTGAAACGATGAAGATGGCAAATCATCGTATTATCATTCCGCATGGTGGAGATAGCACGTTAGCAAGAGCTTTGATAGATGATCTCACAGGGAAGACACCTATTAAAACGCCGATTTTGGGTATTCCAGCTGCAATATTGGTGGGTTTGTCACAAGCCCTGAGAAAGTCGGACTTTACTGTCATTTTCTATGGAACAGGTTTGGTCAATTCAGGTAAGACAACAGAAAACCTCTCTCTTCTTGAAGAACTCGTCCAGACATTACGGAAGTTGGGAAAGAACATATACGCCATGCCCATGTGGCATGCACCAAATGACATGGGAGTAGTAGCGTCATCAAAGGAGCTGGACGGAATTCCCGTGGCTTTTAACATTGCATCAGGAAAAGCTACTCAGCTAAGTGTGAAAAATACTCTTCAGAGGCTGGCTGCTGGTGAATTCGATGTAGTTCTTGTCGCAGGAAGTGATGCCTTAGTTGAATTGCCTGGTCAAGCAGCAAGAGGTCTGGCAAACTCAAGTATTATCTATATAGGTTCAACAGGTACTCTCGTTGATAATAGAGCTGTACTGTCACTGAGAGCAATTGATGATATCATATCTGGATTGGGGTCAATGACTAGGATTGATATGAAAGATATCAGACTCAAAAACTGGGATGAATCTAAACAGAAAACCCAAAACGTATTTTATGTAATTTCACAACTTCATCAACTGATTCAGACAAAACTCAAGAATTGACAATTTAGGTGATTGACAAAAGATGAAGATAGCAGTTGCAGGAAAGGGTGGTGTCGGAAAGACAACAGTTGCTGGGACACTAGCAAGATTACTAGGCCGTGATGGTCTAAGGATTCTAGCAGTCGATGCAGATCCAAGCTTCACGTTGTGGTCAGCCTTGGGCATCCCGGCAGAAATAGCAAAGAGGATTGTACCACTCACACAAAACGAAACCCTTGTTGAAGAACGACTGAAGATTGAAGGAGCAGAATCGTACAGTGGTTTCTTCAAGCTAAATCCACGTGTGGATGATTTGGCTTCCAAGTTCGCAGTTCAAGGTCCAGATAATGTGAGCCTTCTCGTTGCAGGTACTGTCGATATTGGTGGGTCTGGCTGTATGTGTCCTTCTGCAACTCTCCTCAAGACATTGATGCGTCATCTGGTACTAGGGACTGACGAAGCCTTTGTGATGGACATGGATGCAGGTATTGAGAACCTAGGCCGTGGTACAACACGTGGGATTGATGCTTTACTAGTTGTAGCAGAGCCGGGTCGGAGGTCTCTCGAAATCCTAGGTAAGATACGGACTCTCGCTGGAGATATCGATGTCGGACGTGTCTTAGCTGTAGGAAATAAAGTAGCAAGTCCAGCGGATAGTCAGATGATCAAAGAATGGGTGGAGAAAGAGGGGCTCTCACTTCTAGGCAATATTCCCTTTGATGATATGATCAAGGAGGCTGATAGAAAAGGCGTCGCTCCACTCGATTTAGATCCAAACTCTCCAGGTATGCAAGCCATTGTAGAGATGAAACAGCAATTAATTCAACAAATCCATAACTAACAATGATTTTCATTTTATTTCACTTTGAAATATTAGAAGAGAATCGATTATTTTTCTTAACCAAACTCAATCTCCAAGTTAACTATTGAATACGGTCATTTTTAGAGTTGGGTTTGACTGGTTCACAACCTTATTATGGTGCTATGTTCAGCGGAAAATACTACGTACAGGAATTGAGCAACCATGAAGAAGAAAGCGTACTTCAAGGCGGATGAAGCCAAGACCGGACTTGGTGTCTTCAAAGGGCTTGAGGTTCGAATTGGCCAGATTGTTGATGATGAATGGGATGAACCAATGGGACCAACACCCATGCCGAATCCCACAACACTCCGCGCCTGGGACCACAAACTCTTGACGAAATATCAACCATCTTACATGCCATATTGTCAGGTATGTTGCCTATGCACCTTTGGTAAATGTGACTTAACTGGCGACAAAAGGGGTGCATGTGGAATTGACATGAAAGCGCAACAAGCAAGAATTGTCCTAGCTGCAGCTAACATCGGCTGTTCAGCGCATCTTGCTCACGCAAGGCATTTGGTAGACCATCTGATTGAAGAGTATGGACCACGTACCGCGCTCATTCAAGGACCTGGAACAGAGATTCATGCTCCTGTATCAAGCCTGGTTACAGGGATGCGACCGAGGTATCTTGAGGATGCAAGTTTAATTCTTGACTATTGTGAAAGCCAGCTTGCTCACACGCTCTCAGCGACACATACTGGGCAGGAAGGTAGCTGGTTGGACTTTGAGAGTAAGGTCCTTCATGCAGGGATGGTGGACCAAGTAAGCATGGAAATAGCAGATCTTGTCCAAATCTCAACACTAGGTTTTCCACAGGCAGATCCAGAGGCACCACTAGTTGAGTCAGGAATAGGCATGATGGATACAAATAAGGCTATTATTCTAACAATTGGTCATAATATCGTTCCAGCAGCTTCAATAACAGACTACATTACTGAGAAACGAGTTGGCGATGAGGTAGAAGTAGGCGGTATGTGCTGCACTGCATGGGATATTACACGCAGAGACCCGAAAGCGAAGGTTATTGGTCCAATTTCATGGCAGCTTAGATACATCAGAAGCGGGAAGGCAGATGTCATTGTTGTTGACGAACAATGCGTCAGAACTGATGTCGTGACAGAAGCCAAGAAGGTTAAAGCACCAATTATATCAACAAGCGATAAAGCCGTCATGGGACTTCCGGATAGAACGGATGACGATGTGGCTTCTATTGTTGAGGAACTCGTGTCAGGTAAAATTGACGGTGCATACATATCCGATCATCACAAAGTTGGAGAAGTAGCAACAAAAGTGGCATTAGCAGTAAAACCAAAGAGGCGAAAGATGAAGTTCTTCCCAAGTAAGAAGCAAATTCAAAAGATGGCAATGGAATGCAAGAAGTGTAGTGAGTGTATAAGAGCATGCCCCAATGACCAGAACGTGATGGAAGCAGTCTTAGCTGCTCAGACAGGTAATTTCGAACCACTTCGGGATGTTTATAGAAACTGCATCGGATGCGCGCGATGTGAATCTGCTTGTCCTAATGATTACGATTTGCATAGCTGGATGGTTGTTGCTGCAGAGGCAGACTGCAAGGACGAGACGTACATGGTTCGGACTGGCAGAGGAGCTATCCAAGACACAGAGATACGAAATGTTGGACAACCCATCGTGTTTGGTGAGATTCCCGGAGTCATTGCTCATGTTGGATGTGCAAACTACCCTGGTGGAGGAAAGGATGTACATGACATGGCTGAAGAGTTTGCCAAGCGACGATACATCATTGTTACATCAGGATGCGCTGCAATATCAGCGGGTCACGTGAGAGATGAGAACGGGCAGTCAATTTATGAACGGAGAAGTGGTGAGTTCGATGCTGGATGCGTTCTCAACGTAGGCTCATGCGTATCAAACCCGCATATTGCTGGGGCAGCCATCAAAATAGCGGCAATCTTCGCAAAAAGAAACCTAAGAGGCAATTATGCTGAGATTGCAGACTATATCCACAATCGGGTCGGAGCTGTAGGTATATCATGGGGGGCTATGTCTCAGAAGGCCGCATCCATAGCGGCAGGCTTTTGGAGACTTGGTGTTCCAGTGATTGTGGGACCACATGGTTCCAAGTATCGAAGAATGCTTATTGGTAATCCAGATGATGAAAGAGCTTGGACTGTCTATGATGCACGGACAGGTGATCGCGTTGTGACAGCACCTGGGCCAGAACACCTCTTCTACGCTGCAGAAACTGTTGCAGAAGCTAATGTTATGACAGCAAAACTTGTTCTTCGTCCCAACGACACAGGAAAGGGGCGCTCCATAAAATTGAGTCACTATATAGATATACATGAGAAGAACTACGGATTCTTCCCCGAAGATGTATGGAAGTACATCAGACGTGACACAGACATTCCAATCACTCTGAAAGACAAGATACTAGCTCAAATGAAGGAGAATAAGTGGAAGGAAAAGAGAATTCCGGATCCTACCCTCCTAAAGGAGCAGATTATTGGAGGTGAAAAGTAATGGTAATGCGACCTGTACCTTGGCAGACAGGAGAGATCTGTGGACCTGACAGTGCAAAATCACTTGCCAAGTCGGATGTTATAAAGAGAGACCTCAGTAAGGCTAAGAAACCTCTTTTAATTGTAGGTTCTGAGGCTGTCGCTGAAAAGCATGGAAAAGGGGATATGATAGACTACGCTATAGCACTATCAAAAGCAGGGAGTATACCCATCGTAGCAACAGGAGGAGCAATCAAGGCATTTATTGAGAAAGGCTTTGAGGGTGCAAAATCAATGGGAGCGATGGAGTTAGCTAGTCGTCTTCAAGATGCAGATTGGAAAGGGCCGCACGGAAAAGGACCTCATGATATGATCTTAATATATGGTATTCCCTACTATATGCAATGGACTCTACTCTCCGCTGTGATGAATTTTGGCACGCACATTACTGCAATCACATTGGGACGATATTATCAGCCACATGCGAAATGGTCGTTCCCTAATATGAAAGAAAAGCAATACCACGAGTTGCTTGATGAGATATTAGTGCTAGTGGGAGGAGGTAAGTAAAATGTCATTTGAAGATATTCCAGTGGACGTTGGCGTTGTATATGAAGGTGAGCGGGTACGAGGCAAGGATATGTTTGTCGAACTCGGTGGACCAACCATGGAGAAGAAGTACGAACTCGCCTTGGCACGTTCAATGGATGAGATAGAGGATGAAAAGATAACAATCATTGGTCCAGACCTGAAGGATATGAAAGAAGGTAGTTACCATCCGCTTGGTATCTTTATTGAAGTGGCTGGTAAAGAAGTTGAACCAGACCTGGAAGGAGTCATTGAGAGAAGAATTCACGAGTATGTGAACTTCGTTGAAGGAATGATGCACCTAAACCAGAGATATGATATCTGGATTCGACTGAGTAAGAAGTCCTTTCAGAAAGGATTCAACTCTCTAGAATATCTAGGCAGGGTCCTAATTCGACTCTTCAAGAGTGAGATGAATATCATTGAGAGAATACAGGTGACATTCATAACAGATCCTGAAGAGGTGGCAAAACAATATGACGAGGCCATAAACAGATACAATGAGCGAGATGCACGAGCACGTGGTCTAAGTGATGCTGAGGTGGATACCTTCTATGGATGCTCGTTGTGCCAGTCATTTGCGCCAACGCACGTATGCACGATCACTCCTCAAAGGTACGCAAATTGTGGAGCTATTAGCTGGTTTGATGGTCGTGCAGCTGCTCGGGTTGATCCAAAAGGGCCTCTTTATGCAATAGCAAAGGGTGACACGATTGATGAGTTCAGAGGAGAGTATACTGGAGTAAATCAAGCATACACTGAGAAATCTCTGGGAAAAGTAAACTCAGTTGCACTCTATAGCGCATTCGAGAAACCACACACAAGTTGTGGTTGTTTTGAGGCGATTGCTTTCGTGATACCTGAGGTTGATGGACTTGGGATTGTGCACAGAGATTTCAAGGGAGAAACCGTTAATGGACTTCCGTTCTCTAGTCTTGCAGACTCCACTGCTGGCGGTAGACAAGTTCCTGGTTTCCATGGTATTTCAATTGAATATATGCGCTCTCCGAAATTCCTCCAAGTTGATGGTGGTTGGGATCGAATAGTATGGATACCTGAAGCTATCAGAGATCGAGTGGGTGAGTATATTCCAGATGAAGTTCGATCAAAGATAGCCACAGAGAAAGATGCCATGACAATATCAGACCTCAAGAGCTTCCTCAAGGGCAAGACGCACCCTGTAGTTGATCGTTGGATTGAAATCGAGGACGTAGATGAAGTCGAACTTCCTATGGAAGGAACAGGAGATTATGTTGCAGTCCCTGGAGAATTCAGTGCGATGGTTGGAGGTGTGGGTGGTGGCTTGGAGATTATTTTCAAGAATGCAAAAATCTATGCCGAGAAGGTCATCATCCGAAAAACTGGAAAAGGTGACACGAAGAAATGACATCCTTGAAAGAAGAAAAGACCTCAACATTAGATGATTTATTTGGTGAATTCGCTGAACTCACTCTTGAGCACGTGACAATCGAGGTCGATGAACTCAAGATTGCCCTGAAGCCTATGGTTCAACAGATGGCAAAAGCTGCAGCTAAAGCTGTGCTTGCTCGTCCGGAGTCACTGATACCAGCAAAGTTCTCGCCTCCACTTGGCCAATATACATCTTCCATTCATGAAATCACTATAGGAGCAAAAAAGGGAGCAGGTGGGACACGAAGCAAGACTGTCACAATTGGAGGACATACAGCTCCTGCTTGGGACCTCTTCCAAGCTCCTCCAAAGCATCCACCAATTGTTGCAGCAGACGTGTTTGACATGCCAATCTCCTTAGCTAAAGCAGTCAAGATGCATTATAAAGAGGTTATGGACAATCCCGCAGAATGGGCTAAACTTGTTGTGGACAAGTTTGGTGCAGATGTTGTCACACTTCATTTAATTAGCACAGACAGGCGGCTTGGTGATACCTCACCATCAGATGCTGCAAAGACAATCGAGGAGGTTCTACAAGCGGTTAAGGTGCCTATTCTGATAGGTTCAGCTGGAGATCCTGAGAAGGATGGACCAGTGCTAGCTAAAGCAGCTGAAGTCTGTGAAGGTGAACGCACTCTTCTATGTTCCGCCACAGTCGATGTATACGAGCCAATAGCTGTAGCAGCAAAGAAACATGACCAAGTCGTTCTATCTTGGACTTCACTAGATATTAATCAACAAAAAGAACTTAATCGTAGACTCATTGATTGGTTGAAACCAGACCAAATTGTTATTGACCCAACAACTGCTGCACTAGGCTATGGACTTGAGTATGCCTTTACTATGATGCAGCGAATGCGTCTTGGAGGTTTGCTTGGTGATTCAGAACTTCAATATCCAATTAGCTCTGGTACGACAAACGCATGGGCTGCAAGAGAGGCTTGGCTGAATCTACCTGAACTCGGTCCTAGAGAACTTAGAGGACCTATCTGGGAAAGTGTCACAGCACTAGCTCTTCTCCTGGCAGGAAATGATTTGTTCATGATGATGCATCCTGCAGCGATAAAGACTATCCATGACCTCGTCGATTGGTTACGCGAACGACGAACTACTACAGCAGAGGAATATCCTGATTGGACCTCAATATCAATTCCGGAGGGAGTATGATGGTAAAGCTACCCGGTCCACTAGAAATCTATCCACTCTTGCCAGGTACAAACTGCAAGGTGTGTGGAGAGGCAAACTGCATGGCATTCGCAACAAAGATGGCTGAGCACACTGTTAAGCTAAAGGCTTGTACTCCTCTCTTTGAAGAACAAAAGTATGCAAAGAAATTGAGCAAACTAGAGGATCTTGTACGTCCACCAATAAGAGAGATCACCATTGGTGTAGGAGAAAAAGCAGTCAATGTCGGTGGTAAGCTGGTTCTCTACAGACATGACCTTCGATATTCTAATCCAACTGCATTCTTCCTTGATGTATCTGACAATCTAGATTCAGAGGGACTATCCAAGAGAGTAAAGGAGATAGAAGAATGGACCTATGTTTACATAGGACAAAATCTACGTCTAGATGGAATTGCTCTTAGAGGTGTTTCTAAGGATCCAAAGACGTTTGCAAACGCCGCAAAGAAACTAACAGAATTGACAGATTGGCCTATCATGCTATGCTCGCTTGATCCGGATATGCTTGCTGCTGCAGCAATGGCCATTGCACACAAACGCCCACTGTTGTATGCAGCAACTATGGATACGTGGTCAGAAGTTGGTGAAATTGCAGTAAAACACAATTTACCGCTAGTGGCGCATACCTCTGGTAATTTGAATGATCTTGCAACATTAGTCAACACACTACGAGCTTTAGGTGTCAATGAATTGGTACTCGATCCTGGAACAGCATCAAGAGCAGGAATGGGAACG
>JAEOUM010000068.1 GCA_016839275.1 Candidatus Thorarchaeota archaeon | reverse complement strand
ATCATTGGAACCGGTAATGGATCCAGAGCATCCGATATCAATTACAGATCCTCAAATGTCAATTGTAAAACAAGAATACATTGAGGTTGATGATGAATCAATCAAAGTTCAGTTCAAACCCACGGTTCCATACTGTCCGATGGGTGGACTTATTGGTGTCTTGATAAGACATCGTCTTGAATCTGTATATCCAGATAGTAAGATCATTGTGTTTGTCCTGCCGGGATCACATTCACTTGAAGCACAGGTCAATGAAATGATAAGTGATGATCAGAAATACAATCAGATTATTGAACAGATGAAGAGCCGCGGAATGATGTAATCACGTTTGGGGAATCGAACGCCTATGCAATGGCGACTAAACCTACTCCCATTGGGATTTCTGTTAATGGTAATTGGAGTCATTTTGATTTGGTTCACGAGCACATCATCTGAAGGTGGAGTTTTCTTCATATTCCCATTTTTCTTCTTTTTGGATTCAGGTATTCTTGGTCTTTTTATAGTAATTACATTGGCGTTAGTTTTTTTTATAGCAAGCTGGCGCATGTCATCAATGGTTGTAAAACACGCTGATTCTCGGGCACGTTCGAATGTACAGGATAACTTTATTCCAATAGGCTCATGGTGCGTTTATTGTTCAAAACCAATACCAATCAAATCGTCATTCTGTCCATTCTGTGGTAATGCAGTTGAAGAGAATGAGAGTTCGACCAATAGAATCTGATTGTTCATGAAGGAAAATATTCATGGCAGACATTGGAATACGATATCCCATAATTGAAGACCTCATTCAGGTTATTGATATTGAAAAGAGCTGTTTTCCTGTCCCGTGGAGTCAAGAGATATTCCTTAGGATTATTGTTTGTAGAGGCAGATATCAAGTAGACGAAGACGTCTTCATCACTATGAAGATCTTGGCACGTCAAGAGTATATCATTGGTTATGTTATCTGGGAGGAATCGCTTTATGAGGAACACGGGCACATACTCAATCTGGCAGTCCGTGAAGATGAACGCAGTAGAGGGAATGGAACTCTCTTGCTAAATCATGCACTCAAATGCATGCGAGATGCTGGGATGAAGACATGTGAGCTCGAAGTTCGGGAGAGCAATCAGAGAGCACGAAGTCTGTATGATAGAGTAGGAATGATGGCTGTCGATAGAGTGGAGAATTACTATGATGCTGAAGATGCCATCATCTACGCTATTGAGTTCTAGGTTATCCGTCCTCTTACTAGTCGGGGACCAAGGATATCATGGTACAACTGGATATAGGTTTCATCCCCTGATATTAAGGCGATGAAATCCTCAGTAGCAGTTGCTCCACCGACTAGTATCTCTTTGTCATCGATTATTGAGAGGAACATTGGTGTCTTGGTTTCCCAAACTCTCCAACCCTCCAATGCGGATAGGTTGGGGTCAGGTTCATCAGTTTCCGGTATAACAAGTACCTTGCGTTTTGGCTGTTTCACCTTTGCTAGCTTTTTATAGTCCAGACAGGTTGGATCGATAATGGAGATAACAACAGAATCCTCGGCTCTGTCTGCCATATCTGTTATGTGGGCGCAAGCTTCCTCCTTACCTGATATATACCAAGTTCTTTTTGAGGGATCTTTGATCATCTCATCCCCAATCGAATGGATAGCTTTGAGAACATCTAGTGTTGATTCAGTGCTTTCAGTGATACCCATTATTGCGTTATGGACTCTATCCTTCAATGAAGACATCTGACCTTTCTGTTCTGTGGACCATCTTCTGAGTGTTTTTTCACAGTACTCTCCATTTGTCGAGAGTGCCTTGTTCCTATTTTGTTTCAGGGTAGAGGTTTCTTCATTGACAGCATTGATTGTCGCTGTTACAGAGTCAGTGACTTCCTTATTCTTCGCTGCAAATGTGAGCCTTGTTTTTTCAAGTAAGTTAGATGTATCACTGCTTAAATGAGTCTTGAGATCCAAACCAATTGTTTCGAACTTGCGAGAGGCATACTGATTTGATAGTTCAGCGCTTTTTTGGACCTGTTCAAATACCTCATCGCGATGACTTGTTAAAGCAATTGAGCTGTTCTCAATGAGATTCCTGAAGTCTTCAGATATTGACTCTGCAGTTCGAACGTATTCTGCAAAAGATGTGGAGAGATCAGCGGAGATTGTTGAATAATCCTGAGTATTTCTTTTTGCAATCTCTGCTTCCATGTGATCCAATTCCTCACCCAGTTTTACGGGCATAGAAATGAAAGAGTCATTGCTCTTTGTTAGAGCATCTGCGCAGCTATCACCAAATTCGTTTAGACGGTCAGTCACAATCGATTCAGCGTTCTGTATTAAATTCGAGGCAATTTCCTGAAAGTTATCCATATCAGTATCGCCACGTTCTTGAATAGATGATGCAACGTCATTAGCAGCCTTTTGTAGACCTTTCTGCATTATGATAAGCTCATTCTTCAATTTGCTACCGAAAGCATCCAGAGATGTAGCAACATTGGATACTGAGGAGTCTACCCACACTGCTGCCGCATCAAATGCGTTCGCTACCTCGGATCTTCTTGTTTCGACCGTTGCCAATACTTCTTCCTTTGCAGTACCTCTATCTTTGACAGCACTCGTTTGACTTTCTGAGAGCTGTGTTTGAAACGCTTCGATGGAAGCTGCTGAATCCTTTGCTCTTTTAGTAGCTAGTCGATTCATTTTCTTGCTTGTATCAGCAAGGAATCGTTGCTTGTTATCTTTTTGTTGGGCTACGAATGCATCAGCAACAACCTTTGCACCAGCAGAGCTCTTCTCAAGAGATGCTGCAACAACATCTTTCACATTATCTAATCGCTCCGAGATGTTGTCACGTGCCCCAACAACCGTGATCCTAAACTCCTGGGACACTTGTTCCATGTTCTCAATGAATTGAGCAACTGTTCCAGATTCGATATCTCGTAAACTCTCTTCTGTACTTCTAATGGAGGATTCGAGATTTGCAAGCGTTTTAGCCATACTTTCAGAAACCTCGAAGCGCTTCTGTACAGAGAGTTCATTCAGAGCTTTCTTAACAGCAGCGACTGTGGATGCAACATCATCTATTTTGAGCGCAATCTCTGTTGAGTACTCTTTCTGAATCTTTAACGAGTCATCCTTGAGAGTCGTTACTTCATTCTTTAGAGTGGTGCGAAACTCTGAATGTGCTGATGAGATAAGGTCCCGTGCTTCAATGGTCTGAGAAGAGAGAAGACCGTTAAATGTAGCCTCAAGACCTTGTGTCAGCGAGATGAATTGAGTTGTAATATCATCGAGTCTATTGTGAAATTCTTCCTTGATTCCCAATGTGTGCTGATCAATCCTATTGGTCTGCTCAAGTATTGTATTACTAATATCCTTCTGAACTCGATCCGCCTGTGAGCTAATCGTTGCTATAGATTGGGACATTCGATTATCCAAACGGTCTCGTAATCCCTCATACAGCTCTTTTGACTCACGTACTTGTTTTTCTGTTGCTGAGGTGAAACTAGTAATCAGTTCATCGAGGCTATGACCAATTCCCGCCTCAAAATCGTGCGTTGTCTTCTTTACTGATGTCAAAAGAGATTCGTTCTTTGTATTTGTACTCTTAATGACGGAATTGAAAGCTGATTTCAATCGACTATTCATTGCCTCAGAGATCGAGTTCAATTCAGTCGTTTCTGTGTCCAGTATAGTTGAAACGTCTTTGGCTGTGTCTTTCAGTTTCTTGTCGATGGATATGACAGTATCGCCAACCCACTTCTCGAGCTCTGTGTGAAGTTTCTCAACAGCAGCGTCACAGTCATTCTGCTCAACAACATTTTGTGACTGAAGAAGTTCGAGCATCATAGAGCGAGTTTCAGTTAGTATTGTTTCAGAGTCACTACCAAGATTTGTGGCTAGAGAGGAAATAGCCTTGTATTCATCTATGAGTGATAAATTGACTCTCTCGATGTGAGATGTCAACGAGTTTTTCATTTGTTCAAGATAGGTTGCGTCGGTGGAGGCAACTTGGTCAAGTTGGGATGTCACAGATTGGGATGCAACTTCCATGAATCCAGAAACCTCGTTCTTCCAGTCGTCAACAACTCCACTAACAGAGTCTGCAATCTCGACAGCAGCACCAATACGATTCTTCGCAAACTCACCGTATTCTTGTGAGATGATACGGGCTTGAGCAATGACTTCCTTAAATGATTCTTGTCCAGCCAGGTATGCTTGTCCTAACTCGGTATCGAGATGGTTCAACAATTGTGTTATCTCAGCAGAAACATCATTGATTACTGCAATGCCATTGTCAGAGGCAGCTGATGCCATAGAAGTCAACATTCCAGAGATCTCGTTTACAAGATTCTGAATTAGCTCGGATGATTTTGAGAGAGCATTTGAAACTGCGCTCTTTGCAGATTCGACAAGTGCTGAAGACTTTGCTTCAAACTCGCCGATTGAGCCCAAAGTCCCTTTACGCTCACTCTTTAACCATTTATCGAATTCGCGAATCTGCACTTTCAAATCCTTTGCCATAGCAATCTGAGCTTTATCTATCTCTGCCTGCAATTCGATTAATTTTGTTCCTAGACTCTCATCGAGAATGGAATCAAGACCATTCATTGAGAGTTCAATCTCGTTTGAAAACCCAGTCATGGTCTGTGTTGCTGTTGCTGCAACATTCTCGATCTGTTTCCTTACTAATTCGAGAACTTGATTCTCATATATCGTGAGAGCTGATTTTAGGTCCTCGAGAGCCTTGGTTTGTGAATTGACAATACTATCGACGACAGATTCTGTTTCTGTTATCCTCGAAGAGAATAGCTTCTCAGATTCATCTGTAAGTCCTCTCACTCCTTTAAGAGAATCTTCGAGTGTACCAGATAGAGCAATACTCGGTGAAAGCGCTCTATATACTGGTACTATTCCATCAATTTGCTTGATCAATCCTTTATTTACAAGACGACCAAGGGTTCTCTGAACCGTTGCGAGTTTCTCTCCTACAAGAAGAGCTACCCCTCCAGCGGTCATGTTGCCACCCAGATAGATTGGCACGATTGCCTTAACCTCAGCTTCTGATAAGCCAAGGCTATCCCTGAGAATTGGCACCGATTTACTTACTGTATCATTACTCATTGCGCATCCCATCGCAGTTTATTATTTTCTAGCTGTTTTGACGTAGTATCCTCATTTGCAGATTTTAGATACTTTAACAAACAGCTCATTTAGAGATTCAGCCTCTAGATACTTATCATCAGAATCAAGTATGACTTCTATCTGGAGCTGAACCTTCCCCTCAGTTTCTTTGATATAAATCGCTTCGAAGGCACTTGCTATCTCACTCTTCTGAAGAGCCCTGAAAGCTGTGGAGTCTGGTTCATCTGCTGTGAATGAAAGGATCCACCAATTCGGAGTCACATCTTTTACTGTAGACTTGACTTCATATCTTTCTGAAAACAACTCGCAATAAAGCTTGAAGACATTGAAAGTCTTGATTCTATCCTTGGTAGGATTGACTGTTGCTATACCACGAGCAAAATCGAAGCGAAATAACAGGCTATCTCCGGCGACAAGCATAATATTGCCTTCATGGACCGAAGAGAAGTTGGACCAATCTTTCTTGTACTTGGTCGTGAAATGTCGGATAGAACTAACACCAAGTGTTTGGAGAAGGTCCTTTATTGGAAGCCTCCTGTCCACCATCTTTCTTCCTTTCTTCTCAAGGACATATCGTCGTATCTGTTCAAGGTTTTGGCTGTAGCAGAAATCTGGCAAATCGTTAACTTCAACACCAATTTCGATGAGAGCGTTGAGAAAATTACGGTTCATGCATGCAGGACGAGTCGCACATCTAAGCCGGTCCTCCTGACATTCAGTGCATTTCTTTTGATGGAGATCCATGAGCTCCTTCGCCAGTTGCTGATCAGCTGGCTCATCTAGAAGTTCTATTCTCTGCTGAAGTTCGTCGTTATGCTTTGTTAATTCCATTACTGCTACCATCCGTTGAATATGGTGAAAGATTCGGATTCTAGAAGCTCCGACTGCATAGGTGATTGAATTTCACCGTAGGCATATCTAATTGCGCAATTGTGAATTTTAGAAATAAACCTATGGCTCAGAAATAGGCTAAATTGAGTCTTGTAGACCGAACTGGATTGCTATTCAAGAAAAGAAAGGAACTATCCCGAGTTCTTAGCAATCTCTTTCAGTTTACTCGACCAAGATTTGATGTCTTTATTCAGACTCGCTATATCGTTCTCGTTGAGAGTTGCTGTGGGGGGATATGATTTGAGCTCTCTAGCTTTCTTTCCAAATTGGAATAATACAGGTGTATGACCTTGAATCATGGAAGTCAGTTGGTCACGAACCTCCTCCAGAGCCTCAGCCATGTCTGTAGCTTCGGTTTGTGGATTGACTAGATCAAGCAAACGGTCCATCAGTGAATCAATTGTTGATGGAAGACTAGCTTTGGAGATTGGAGCTTTCTTTTCAGGTTCTGGGATTGATTCATCCTCAGTATTTTTTATTGTCTTCTTATCAGGAGTCTTCACTTGAGGTGATAATGCGCTATCAGCAATTCTAGATACTAACTCAACAGCTTCATTGATTTTTTCAACTGAGAGGTTGTACTTGCGCTCGATATCATCAAGTTGTCGGACAATAATTCCAACAATCTCCTGAGTTTCTTGGAACGAGTTGGACAGGTCTTCGACTTTCTCTTCAATACCAGACAGATTAGCAATGTATCCCTGAAGATCATCTAGTTTCTTTGAGATGACTTCAGTTTCAGAAATTCCAATGAGAATGTCATCAAGCTTTTTGATGAAAACTTCAGTTTCCTTTGATTCATTAACTTCACGGACTGACTCACTAACCTCACTCATTGAGTTTGTGAGTCCATCAAATTTCTTAGTGAGCTCGTCAAGATTCTTTGTTTCTTTCACTTCTTCAATAGTGGTCTTAATTTTATCAAGAGAGGATTCAAGATCCTCTATTTTTGATAGAGGCTCAATAGATGTTTTTACTTCCTCTATCTCTGATCCAATAGCTTCGATCTTCTCAATAATATCTGGTACGGAGTTCAATGTTTCAAGATCCTTGCGTAGACTTGCAAGTTCCTCAGTTAGCGTGTCAACTTTCTCAAGAATTTCTCCGATTTCTGCATTATCTTCAGAGCCCATGATATCCCCAACTAGATGGCGTTGGTTTGCGATTTATCAAAGGAGTGTAATTAGCCTTTCGGGAATGTAATTAGTCTAATTAAAAGGCTAAGAACTGCATTTCAATGGCATCCGAGGACAATTTACGTATCTTTATCTCGCACAATTTCAAGTTTTAACTCATCAAGAAGTGGAAAAACATGCTCTTTATTTTCAGCATTCATTCCTTTCCAATCGACTATTGCTTTCTTCACAACACCAGTTGTCCGTGCGACCATCTGCTTTACGATATCTAGGTTCAACTCATTGATTGAATATTTTGGGGCAATATGTCCGATTTTGTACCCTTTCTCAAGAACTAATTTGTTGAACTTACTAGCGTAATGTGTACCACCAAAACCAATGACTGATTCTGTCTGCATTGGTTCTCTAATACACTCCATTATCGCAGCAGCCACAGCTCTCGCTCCCTCTCTGTGAACCCAATATTCTTCGGTACTGCCAAGCTCGACAAAAACAAGTGGAACATTCAGTGAGGTAGGTCCGTGGTGTGTGACTTCAAGTGATACATCGAAATCAGTCAGATTTCTTTCAACCTGTTCTATAGAGAGCCGTCTTAAAGCGGCAGCAACCAATGATGGAGCTGAAATAGATAATTCATAGGGATTTCCACCAAAGAGTGCTTCAGGTCCAAGATTTCCTGTACTATGAACAAGAAGGGAGGGTTTTGCAGACTCTGCACGATGTCGGGAACAAAAGATGAATACTTCAGCAGCGAAATGCTTCTCAAGATGGTCGCAGAATATCATATCGCGGTTGGTTGTGATGAGGATTGTGGATTCATTCAACGCGAGGATTGGATTCTTCTCGAATGTTCCACCATTTGAAGAAAATCCATACTCACTCTCCAGTACACTCTTAATTGTCAGACTAGCTATGTCTTTTTCTGATGTAACTAATACACGCAAAGTGTTCAGCCTTCACCTATTATATGGTGCACATTTTAAGAAGCGGTTCAAGTGAAACCTCAAGCTCGATTGTAACTTTTTCACTAAATGCTTCGAGAATCTCTGACTCAATCCGTGTTTTAAACTCGTTCACTTTCGCGATTTGACGCTCAAGATCGTCTCTAATCCGAAGCAAATCGTTCTTATGATACTCCAGATTCTTCTGAGCTTCTGTGAGTGATGTTTGAAGCATCTCGCTCTTTTTGTAAACATCAGATCCCGCATAGGTATGCCGTTTCTCTTCAATACCCTTTGCTTGAGATTGGAGCTCCTGTAACCCACCTTTGCTAATTGCCTCAATTTCTTCTATTGCACGTCTTCCAAGTCTATCTTTCAAATCTAACTTGCTTCTTTCAATTGCTTCTTGTACACCTCTAAGACCTTCAAGAAGTCCGGGATACCCATCGGCCTCTTTGGCAATTGCAGAATATGGATCATCGAAATATTCATTCAATGCGATTTGACCTGCAGGCCCAATACGGACACCTGTATCAACTTGCAGGAACTTCTTCACTTGTTTCTTCAACGGGTTCAACTTCATTCTAAGTAGACTTGAAACGCGTTCAGCCTGCTCATCAAGATTAAGCAAATCTGCAACATTAGAAGTTTCAACGAACTCATCATTAGCCCTTTTTGCATTTTGATAATCATTCTCAGCGGTCTGTATCTTCATTAGTACGGTTTTAATTTGCTCTTCAAAAACATCCTTACTGAAGGTAAGATCATGCAGTGTGGTAATGCGACCACCGATACGCTCGAGATCTTTGACCCAAGCATAATCATAGAGAAGCTTGCCAATACGCTTCATCTCTTTTGCTAGTTCCTTCATAGCTTCATCGAGAGACTTTATTGTCGTTTTGTGACGTTTATCCATTCTTTTAATCCATCGGGCTCCAGCTCCCCAGAGTTCTTGGATGAATCTTTGGATTTCGCCTTGCATAGCCTCTGTGCTCTCGTAAGTGATTTCTTTCTCCACATAGAAATCAGATACTATTTCCTTCAGCTTAAAACCGAACCTGGCAGCGATCCCAGAAGATTCTGGATCATCATCCCCATCTCCTTCGAATGCTTTCACCAGCTCTTGCACATCTTTCAGTGTACGCTCAACAACTTTGTAGCTTCTCTCAGCCTGCTTTACAAACTCACCCGATTTTTTTGTGAGTTGTTTTCTGTACCATTTTTGGAGCTGTTCGACCGTAAGATTTGTCATTGGTTAGACCTACCCAGATAACTGACTGGTTCCTGCAAGGAGTTTATCAACTTTATGAAATGAGAGAAGCCGTACGAGAATTCTCGAAGTCTTAGACCTATACTGAGACTTATATCACACGTCGTAAATATTCACTCTGCATTGGTACAGTGATCGGTCATGTCTGAGATCCTCGAAACTGGCAATCGAAGCCCAAGGCTGGATATCTCCTACGCTGTAGAGTGTTCATCCTGAGGAAAAGGTCGCCTTGGTTTCTACATCAAACGCCTCAGTCTAATCGATACCTCGGGTAAAGAGCGGTTGCTACTCCGAAATCCTGCTGACTACAAAGGTGGGTTTTGGCTCACCTACGTCGTAGACAATGTTGTCTATAAAGCAAGCTCTACAGAGAGTTCAACTATCTCTCTCGTTAGCCAAAAATCTGGGAAAGGGGGGTTGCATCTAGTTCTTAGTCATTCTCCCTCCGAGAGTGATTCACTCAAGGTTCAGTTAGACATCAAGGTGTGGAGCCATAACACTCCGATCCTGCTGGTCCGTCACTCTGCAACAAATCTAAGCAAGATGCCAATTGAGAAAATGAAGCTCTACTACATCATGGATCTCGATGTTGGTGGTCCTGCGAGCTATAAGGATGATGTCGGAATCTATGACCCGGATTCTGGCATCATGTATGCATGTGACGATAACCCGCTGTGTGTGGCTATAACATCCAGACCAAAACCTGATGCGTGGGAGATAAGTTCCCCAATGCAAATCAGGATTGATGAAGAATCAACCGACCTCAGCAAGAACCTCAAATATGGACCCAAAGACATCGCCACGGCACTACAATGGAATCTTGGAACCCTTGATTCAGGTCAAAAGTGCACTGTGGATATTGTCCTTGCAGCCAGCGACAGCCTCGACGGGGCAAAGATGCTCTTGCCATCCGCTTGGGAACTGATCAAGAAGAAGATTCGATGACATCGATACGTAAAGCTTAGCAGTATCGAAAGAGACTAGGGATGCACCCTATTGCTTCTTCTGATCCCCTTAGGAAAAAAAAGGGGCAACAAAAAGCCCCCTTGTGTCTAGTGATTCCTCTCAAAATAGTCTGCTAACATCTGAGCCTCATATGTCAGGCGAGCATTTTCTCCTTTGCAGCACATATCGCCACCCTTCAGTAAACCCATCTCTTTTAGAGATCGGAGATTCCACTTCACAGTGCTATAGGGGACAGCAGACCTTCGAGAAACTTGATCTGCAAGTGCTGTGACGGTCAGGTCATCGTGTTTGAGTAGTCTGTGAGCCATCATTAGAACAGTCTTCTGAGTATCACTCAACCTAGCATTTGCTAATCGTAGGAGAGTTGCAACAAGACTACTATAATTAGTTGAAGAGACCTTACGGTCACTTGAGAACACGTTCACCTGCCTTAATTTGGCAGTCACCTTTCGAGTTTGAGACCCGATATTGATGGGCAGAGTATGTTGTTTCAGTACCCATTGCGATTTTCACCTCGTTTTGATTTTGGGTCAAAAGAAAAGGAATTGTGTACTGTCTTAAGTTTTACTACACTCCAAATTGCTATAGCCTAGGAGTCCATATCAGGCATTTCCAAACCCATACCACGGAGTTTTGTAAAGCCTTGACTGAATAGACTCATGTGGTGACGAATATTCTCCTCAATCTCAGCTAGGTCTGACAAGTATGGAACTATCTCATCAAGACCTCCTGATTCATACTCCTCCCTAAGTTTTTGAATCGTATCACTCATCGATAGCATTGCTTCTTCAATGACCTGAGTCAAATCTATCATTGATTGTACAACATCACGAGTTTCAGGATCGGGCATGAATGGCATGAAGTCCTCAAACGCCACTGCGGCATCTCTACATTTCTCTACACGGCCGGGGATAAACTCATCATACATTGAATGCATCCAGCCTATCCGCTCACCATGAGTCAGGTCTCGAAGATTCTCTAATGAAAAATAACCGGTATAAGGACCAAATTCTGATGACTCATAGTATATCCACTCGTCAAATGCATTCAGAACCCTTTGCCAACCTTCTTCAGCCTCTGACATGAACCCACCTAAATTACTGTCACCAACTGGGGTTATAAACTAACTCGATAAAGAAGGAATGACATGAAGCAGGATTTCATCAACATAGTGGCAGAGATACTCAGAGAAACAAAAGAGAGTGGAGTAATTACCAGTCAGAATGAAATTCTAAGAGATTTCTTGGACCAGTTTGGTGTTCATGGCGATAAAGAGGGTGAGCTCTTCCTCAACCGAGAGAAGAGAATTGATTTAGCAATGGTCGCAATTGAAAGAGGGATGGACATATCAGAGGTGATTGGTCTTCTTACATGGAAAGATTTCGAGGGTTTAATAGCTGGCATTCTAATTGAGAATGGATTCCGATGTATTGAGAGTTATCGTAGAAGGGGAAATTCAGCAGAAAAGGGCATGGAGATAGATGTGATTGGAATCAGAGGGAATCTTGTTCTTTCCGTGGATGCAAAGATGTGGGGCGTTCGAGGTGGAAAATCATCTTCTTTGCGGACAGCTGTAGTCAAACAAAAGGAAAGAACAATGAAACTTGTAAGTCTGAATGAACATCTTTCTAAAAAGCTGAAAATAGAGATGCAGGGATTTTATGAATTCATTCCTATTATTGTAACATGGCTGGTAGAAGAAGTTGAATTGCACGAGGGCGTGCCTGTTGTCCCGGTGTTCAAATTCAACTCGTTCATCTTAGATTTTGACATTTATAGAGATCTGATTGCTTCGTATACCGGGTAGTTCACGTAAGTCAGATGTCTGCAGTGGATAAAATATTCGATACGGTATCCATTAACAAGATATCAATGAAATCACTTAGACTTGTTTCTGCGAATTCTCTCACAGCAGGATAGGAGAGAAGATGCTCCTTGATAGCTAGAGAGAGTGATCTGACACGGTCTTCTGCGTTCACTGAGGTATGACTCTCAAATTGAGTAGCTGCCACTTGGAGTTCTGAAATAACATAACGAAGAAAGGAGTTCTTGACATTTTCAGGGTTAAGAGATTCCAGTGCAGCACCACATGAGTGACCCTCCCCCTCAAAATTCCCATGACCCACAATTAGAATGTGTCTTGAAGAGGACATCGTAGACAGCCACTCAGTGAAGAATTCATTTAGTTGGTGTGTTTCATCATCGAATCCGGTATACTTTGGGATATATCCTGCAAGAGTCTGGATTGCCATTGGTACGCCGTTCGGAGTTTCAGGGGGATGAACTCTTGAATCCGAGCAGATCAATACAAGAGTGTCCGCATTAAGGTCATCAGGTCTACGTAAACGGGCTATCAAATGGTTCTCAGCTTCATAATTACGGCCTTTGCCATGTGGAATGATTCGTGCTCGTCCAAGTTCATAATCAACTCGAAATACGAGAATTGGGATTCCTTTCACGTCAGGATGAAGCACGATATTGACTAGTGTTTCCCTAATCACATCTTCAGGCTCATCTTGTTCGAATGTCAAAATAACTCCACGTTCATTGGGAAACCCTCGGTTATAGGCAGCGGGACCCCCAAAAAGGAAGGGAGCCTTATCAGGGGGAAGAAGTGGCATTCTTGGAACACGTGTACCATGAAATGCATCTCCCATTACCATACCAAATAGCTGCAAGTCTTGTGAGCTTCTATTAATTGGAGAAATCAACAAGAAGCGTGGAAATTGTCCGTGCGCAGCAATTTCCATACGCGAAACGAGCTCTGGGTCTTTTCTTCTTTCGTTTGAAAGCTCCTCAGCAAGCTCGACAATTCTGTTGATCATAAAACTCTACACGCTTCCAATGAATCATTTGTTTTTTGACCTAATTATCTTGTCTGCTGGATAGCTCTTTTAACTAAGTGTATCCTGCATAGTCTTGAAGAAAAGTGGTGAATGCCATGTCAGGTCGTCTCTTTGGAGTGGTCTATCACGAAAATATCAACAACTGGGCAACAGCTAGTCTGATTGAATCTATGAAAGAGAGGGGGCATGAACCAAAACCATTCCGATTATCAGATATATCAGCTCAGATTCCTAACAAATTCACATATTTAGACGAAGAGGATGTATCGCATCTAGATGGTATTTTAGTTCGAACAGTCGGATTCGGAACTGGAGATCAAATCACATACAGAATAAGCCTACTAGAGCATTTTGAAGATACAGGTATCTATGTGATGAATCCAGCATACTCTTTTCGAAGAGCGAAAGACAAGTACGCCACTTTAACTGCTTTAGAGAAAGCAGGAATTAAAGTACCGAGGACATTCATTGGTGAAAATCTTGAGGCTGCCGTCAACTTCGTTGAGGAAGTTGGTGATGTGGTAATCAAACCTCTAATAGGAGCTAGAGGGATGGGTTCGATACGTTCAGGACATACTGAATTGACCTACCGAGCAATGAAATTCATTCATCAGCTTGGTCAAGTTCTCTATGTACAAGAAATGATAGAGAAACCGAATCGAGACATAAGAGCATTTGTTATTGGAGGAAAGGTAATCGGTGCAATGTATCGTTATGTTCCAAGTGATGTTGATGGGGAATGGCGAACAAATGTCCATGGTGGAGGAGAGGCTGAATTTACTGAGCTGAGTACAGAGTATGAGGAATGTGCAATAAAGACCGCGGAGGTATTGAAACTCGACTATACAGGCGTGGATATCATTGAAACTGCAGAGGGACCTTGTGTAATCGAAGCAAATGCGGCTCCTTCATGGAGCGCACTGTCTAGAGTTACAGGTATCGATGTGGCAGGATTGATTGTCGATAGACTTGTTGAGCAATCTAGTCGATAATCTATCCTACCTTAGAGATTGATGATTGGTTATTATAACGCTGCAAGAACAGTTTCAACTTCATCTTGCGGTAAGATACGAAATAGTTTGTCAGTCGTGCTAATCATTCCTATCTCGATTGTCTTTGATTTCTCCTTTGCATCTAGTGATGCGAGATCTTCCGACCTTAGAAGTCCCTTTAACGCAAGTTCAAGAGCTGCATCGAGTTTAAGGTTCTCTTTATAGTTCTCGCTGAAGAAATCACGAACAACATCAGATTCTTTGCCAATTGCCGCAGCTTTCCAACCCCAGAATGAGCCAGATGGATCTGTGGTGTAAAGCTGGGGACCATTGTCATCAACGCCTGCGACTAATAAAGACACACCAAATGGGCGAGCGCCTCCATACTGTGTGTGAAGCTGTTTTGTGTCGCAAATGTTTACGACAAGAGACTGTATAGAGATTGGTTCATCATAGCTCAACCGGTTTATTTGAGACTGAACCCTAGCTTGATCAATGAGCTTCCTTGCATCTGCATGAAGACCAGCAATTGCGCACCCAACATGATCATCAATCAATAAGAGCTTCTTTAGTGTTTCAAGGTCTGCTAGAGCATGAGGAGATCTCTTCTCGCCTGCTAATACAACTCCATCTGCAGCCTTTACTCCAACTGCAAGTGGTCCATGGCGTACTGCTTCAGTAGCATATTCTACTTGATATAATCGTCCTTCAGGACTGAAGACTGTGATAGCTCGGTCGTAGCCCATACTTTGTGTTGGAAACATGATAAGACAACACTCCAGGAGATTAACACCTAGATTCTGGCGTGGTCAAAACAAGGTGACCTCGGCCGAGTTTAAAAGGTTGTCTGTGTGTTAGCTTAGTAGATTATCGCCATTCCAATCTTAGAGAGATCTTGGGTGGTATCTCATCCATAACTTGTTCTATCTCCTCACGAGAAGGTTCTTCAAAATCAGCGATTTCTGATTCTCGAATTCCAGAAGATTGGACGTAGTTTTGAACGAGATACTCGCCCTCAAAGCCTAAATTCTCAAGAACGTGCGCAATACCTACAATCTCATCGGGATTCATCAAGCGGCCAACGTATGTTGTCCTTGGCCAAAATGCGACATTCGACTCAAGAATTAGCTTGATACTTCTCTCAACACTTGACCATAGGTTATGTTTTGTTCGAGTAATCTGAAGATATCGCACAGGGGTAGTCTTCACATCAAACCAGATTGAATCGAGATACGGTAAACATCGCTCCAATACATTGGGCACGGATCCTTGAGTGTTTAGATTGATGTGTCCAGTACCATCATCGCGCAATACCTTCAACAAATCGGGAAGATCCTTATGGATAGTCGGTTCTCCACCCGTAATACAATAGCCATCAGTTAAATTGCCACGGACTCGCTCAGCAATATCAGGAATAGTCATCTCTGTACCTGAAGTTCGCGGGATGATCTCTGCATTTTGACAGTAGGGACAGTCCATGTTACACCCAGCCGTGAATATCACTGTCACAGGAATCTTTGGAACATCGACTAGACTTATGTCAATAATAGAAGCAATTCGCATTTTTCACTCAGACTCACATTTCTACCTACATAATCTGTTAAAACTTCAACCATATTAATTTTCAAATCTGCGGGTAGTATTACTAGATGCTGTAGCAGTATTATTAGAACTTTTATTAGAAAAATACCACGTTGATGTGTCTGGGGACCGTGCGCAATGGAAAATAGATGTATCTCTAGAACAGAAATACTAAGGAATACGCTTTTTCATATCCAAGTGAAGCAGTGCCAATATATCGATAATTTTCCCGAGGCCGTCACCACAGTCTTAGAAACGGCAGTGGGAAAGAGAAGTCTAAAGGACTATCAACAGGTTAAACGTAGACTCTATAATATACGAACTAACTTCTTCAAAATCAATGAAGGGAAGACTAAGAAGAAGGATTTCTTTGAAGGACTCTATCAGAGAATACAAAATAAAATTTGAGATTACATCATTTCTTTGATTTTCTCAAAGTGACAGTGAATTTTGTGCCTTCACTAGGTGTGTCTTTCACTCTGTCTGTTACCTCAATTGAACCACCGTATTTGCGTATCATCTGACGGATTAACCGAAGACCAACACCGCCTCCATGTTTTCGTTCTGTGAAGAGGACTGGCTTTCTAGCATCACTGAGTCCGGGACCATTATCAGAAACCGAGAACTCAACAGATTTGCCTTTAGTCGTTACAGAGACCCATACTTCTTTGTTATCTGTGGGATTGTGACGGGCTGCATTCTCTAACAGATTCCAAATAAGCTCTCCAAGGAGAATATCAGCTTCTACCATGACCATCTTCTTTGGTCCTTCGAGATTCACTACAGCACGATAGACCTTTTCAAGAACTGTGATTTTCTCAGAGAGAACCTGCATCAAGTCTATACTTGTCAATGGCACCTCACGGATCTGAGCAGCCCTTTTTACCTTGGTAATGAGCCGGTTACAACGCTCAACAGCATCTAGTATGTCTTTCCTCGCATCTTCAACATAGGACTGTGGCACTTCCTCTTCAAGGAGGCCGGTACTTGTCATGATAACTTGAAGTTGATTTGCCACATCATGAGATAAAAGATCCAGATAGAATTGAATAGTTTCTTCGGCATCTTTCTGTGCTTTAATCTCTGTAATAATTGCAAATGTGCCAATGAATGAGCCTGAGCGATCAAAGAGCGGAGTAGCGGAAACGATAGTCGGCACTAGATCTCCAGTTGAACTCCTCCAGGTCAGCTCATACCTTTCCGATATACCCTTTTTACGGTCCACGATTTTCTCCATAATATTCTCCATACTGAGATCTTTTACTAGAGAAACCCACGGTTTTCCGATGATATTCTCTTGAGATTCATTTATCATTCTGCAGAAAGCATCATTTGCGTATGTGAGAACTCCATTTCCATCATCGATAACAAGACCGTCGTTCATAGTTTCTACGAGAATCTGATACCTGGTTTCTGATTGTTCGAGGAGCTCTTGACCTCTCTCTATTTGGGTGATGTCTAAGAAGTGAGCAATCGTCCTAGGTTTCCCATCGGGACCGATAATAACATCTGCGCGACCCTCAACAGTCAATTCCTCGCCATCGCTACGAATAAGGTGGAAAGGATATACAGATGGCACTTCTTTGCCTTCTCTTCTAAGTTGGTATCTTTCTGCAACCATTCGTACGGAGTCCTTTTGCAAGAAATCTCTAAAATCACGTCCGACGATGTCTTTACGTGCACCACCAAAAATCTTGCAACCTTGATCACTGATATACTCAATTATGAAATCAGACCCTATCACAGCAACTCCACTAGGAGACAAATGGAGGATTGCATTGATTATTTGGTCATTTAGTACGTATCCATCATCGAGCTTAATCCCTTTAGAATCAGCAGGTTTCTTACTAGTGCGCTTACCTGCATTTCTTGGCATAATAAATCAAACCTCAAGGTTCACGTTCATAATCTTTCTGTTTGATAAAGTTCGTTGTATTACTTGCTATGATTTCTGGAATAATTCCCTTTCTATGTCATATATTTCTTCCAAAATCTCTTGTTATCATGCTGCTTTCCGTATCTAACAACATCATCCATGATAATGATAAAACGATTTAGCCACGGAACATTCTGTATAAACCATAATATGGCTCTATGAAGAAAACCGTCCTTCTTATTATATGGACAACAACGGATGCAGTTTGAACACTCCGATCCATTTACGATCCAGAAACCATAGCATGCTTCAGCATTGAT
>JAEOUM010000067.1 GCA_016839275.1 Candidatus Thorarchaeota archaeon | reverse complement strand
CAGCCACTCAAATTATCGGTTGAAGTTCTTCTCGACCCCGAAACAGGTCTCTCGGATGGAGCAAAAAATGAATATGTTTATGACTATGCCCGAATCGGTGAGATTACGAAGAATGTCTTAATCAATCTCTTTCCCTGGTCTCCAGTCATACCAACAAAGGGTACCCCTGATTATAGTGAACTTGTTGAGTCACTATATTTTGTCAATGAGTTTACCAGAAGAGGTGGCAGAGCGTCCCTGTTCCGTTGGGGCGTGACAACCTTGGAACAGTTACAAGAGCTCAAGGCACTGGGAAAAGACGTCGGAATCGATAGAATCGTAACAACGTTCCACTACCCCTCTGATTATTCTCGAAGACGCGAGAGTGCTATTGGCAACTTCTAGAAATAGCTCATTTCTACAGACGTGCACCGCAGTAGGGGCATACTCTATTGCTCATCCGTACATTACGTCCACACGAGAAACAAAATGTTTGTTCTTGATTCTCTTTTCGAGCATCATCAAGGAATGGACTCAACTCTCCCTGTGTAAATAATGCACCAATTCCTTCAACAGATTCATCTCTCTGAATATTACAGACACTGCAGCTGAGGTCGTCTTCTGTCGGAACAGCTCCCTGGAGGTCTGCATAGATATCTCTACTCTCACGCTCACGATACTGTGACGTTCGTCTATCATCCTGAGAATCTTGCCAAGTTGAGAGTCTTCCATCAAGTCGTTGAGATTCTGAACCCATTGCTTTGTCAAGAGTTTCAAAGTCACGCCTGTAATCCTCTGAACCATATCCTGGATCCACCGCAGGTCTGTTGGCAACTCGATCTCTTGATACCTGAGTTGTCCATTGAGGGTCTTCAGATCCAATTCCTCTTGCTGCATCTACAAACTTGAAATGCTCCGTCTTCTTCAAATCTTCATATTCATTTGGAGTTAAACCTAGAATTTCTAGCGCTCTGTCTCGTTCAGCGCATCTCTTTGAGAGAGGACAACAATAGGCTAGACTGCCATGGCAGAGCGATGCCATCGCTCGTTCCTGTCTTGACTTGAAAATAGGTGTTATTCTCTTATTCCCTAGAACAATGGAATCGCCAACGGTTCTCATCTCAGCATAACCACTCTGAGCAAGAGCCTCAACGAGCTCTTTTGCTGGATATGTTCTTCCCTCAATTATCACATGACCCTCGGTCTTGTCAAGTCTTACAGGTCTCTCCGTGACCTTGTTTCCATCATATGTTGGATATCTCGTCTTAGCCACCCCTAGATGACTGATTTGTTGTCATACGAGGATTCTCTCTGAACAATACAATGGTATGTATTACCCCAAGTTGTATGAATTCGGGACATTTAATACATCAATGAGTCATGATTTCCTCTGAACGGGAACAATAAGTTCCATGGAGGTAGAACGAAAATGGGTTGTAAAGCAGAAGGTGCTGCACAGGGCTACACAGTCTTGGGTGGCATAGTACTCATTTTGTACGCATTACAGAGAATCATTAACAACATAAATTCGCCAGGACCTGGTACTTTGGAAGGTCTGATGCAAATACTACTCGGTGTTGTTCTTATCTTAGTTGTAGCTCTAGCATTTGATGCATGTGGATTTATTCATTGGAAACTAAATAGATCCGGACTTCTACTGGCGTTGTTCGGTTTCATTGCCATCTTAATCGTATCATGGCCAGGAATAACACTTGATCCAATCGCATGGCTACAGAGTCTTGACACTCTTGCTGGATTTATGATATTTCTTGGCGGTATTCTACTCGTCGCGAGATCTTGAGCTTAAACTAAGCTGTCTGTATCGGAAATTAGATAATAGGGTGACATCTCTCCAGAGGCTGTCAATCACAGGACAGTATCACTATGGACGAGAAGCACATCAAGATTCTCAATGATTTGGGATTTGATATCCGTCAACAAGATCTGACGAATGATTACTGGAAGAAACGTGCTGCTGATGCTTTGGCATTAACCACGCAAGACAGAGATGTATACGGTTGTATTGACCATACTACTGGAGAAGGTGTTCGTATCTTTGATGTAGAGGGTACTGAATATTTAGACGTGACCGGTGGGGTGGCTGTTCGTGCCTTTGGACTTCGTTATAGACCATTTCTAGATTTTGAAGATAGCATCATTGATGTCATAAATGAACTTCCCGGACAGGACTTTGATGCAATTCCTCAAACACTTCTTGGGGAGCGTATTGCAAGTATCACTCCTGGAAATCATAAGAAACGAGTTGTATTCACGACTTCAGGTGGTCGAGCTGTAGAAGGTTGTATGAAATCTGCAATGGATCTTTCTGGTCGAAGAAGGTTTGTTGCATTTAGACCTGCGTTTCATGGTCGAACTGGATATGCACTGGCTCTGACCTCTTCAAACTCGAAACACAAGTCAGGATTTCCCCAAGGTGTTGATGTGATTCGTGTCTTCTATCCATATTGTTATAGATGTCCCTATGGTACAACAGAGGAAGACTGTAGCCTTGAATGTGTCGAGGCTCTGCGTTATGCATTGGAAGTAGAGGGCAATGATATTGCTGCCACCGTAATGGAGCCACTATGCGGCGAGGGCGGCCTTATTGTTCCACCTTCAAAGGCAGTAAATGGAATCTATGATTTAACAAAAGAGATTGGCGCATACTTCATGTCAGATGAAGTTCAGGCTGGGATGGGTAGAACCGGTAAATGGTGTGCAATTGAGAACCATGATGTGATTCCTGACTATATCTCCATGGGCAAAGCAATAGGCGCTGGGTATCCAATGGGTGCATCTATTGGTCCTGCTCCGATGTTCACTGGTGGGTCGCGTCATTCTGAGACCTTCTCAGCAGAACCCAAGATGTCTCTCTTCTCACTATGGCTCCTCAAGCATATGGAAGATGGTGATTTCCTAAAGAAGAACAAGGAGAATGGAGAGTATCTTAGGAAACGGCTTGGAGAGTTGGTAGACAAGTACGAAGTTGTTGGAGATGTACGTGGTCTTGGTCTCATGGTTGGCATGGAGATAGTGAAAGATAAGAAGACCAAAGAAAAAGCCCGTAAGTTAAGAGATAATGTTGTGAAAAATGCAGTTCAAAAACAACATCTCTGGGTGCTTGGTGCTGGCCAGAATGTTATTCGTCTTACTCCGAGCTATATCATTACAAAAGAAAATATTGATGATGCAGTAGAACGACTAGACAAGGCTGTTGCGACGGAGCTCTAGCTTTCT
>JAEOUM010000066.1 GCA_016839275.1 Candidatus Thorarchaeota archaeon | reverse complement strand
TAAGGAAACTCCATGGCATAAAATCATTGAGCACAATGATCTACTATTCTGCCATTGTTGTTGATTCCCCTTCTCGAGTTAGAATGATGGAGTTCCTAAACTAATATAGCACCAGACATTCCTAGAATTCTATAATAGTGCTATACTAGAGTGATATAACGAATCTTGATTCAATTGAAAAAAACAGATTTACCTAAAAATACTATCGAAAACGTACACTAATTCATAGTATAGTATCGAAAAATATCATCAAAATTTTAAACATATTTCAGAAATGGGATAAGAGAGGATTTTCAAGATTTGGAATTTGGCTTGTTTTTAATTGGATGAATAATCAATATTTGTAAACGATAATAGATAACAAAAATATGATTGATTTGAAACATTATTTTCACCTATTTTTCAGTATTGAGAAGGCATTTTGTGCATAGTTTTGTTTCATCATGTAACCATAGGTATGACTATATGTATGAAAACAGACATCAAACTAAAAATCGTGACGTGTTTTATTCACAATTCCAGAGCATTAACGACAGACATGAAAGTTTGCATTTCATATTAAAAACGAGCATCAAGTATCTATGGGTGTTCCAATATGTGCATACTTTAGATGCTAGATGAGCTAAGAGAAACACTGATGCTTATCTATCAATAAAACTACTTATTTGTAAATTGACTAGGATGGTGTTCCTGCGAAAGAAGGATCATCAAGCCTTGATAACAATGAAATCACAGTTACAAAACAAATTCTTTGACGAACAACGAGCAGAATTTCCTCCTCCAAGAACCCGAGCCTAGAATGGTAGTTGAAAGGAATGGTTCGACAAAGATACACTCCCTCCTCAACTTTCGTTAAAGAGTTAGCATCACTTCCAGGAGGGGATATCATTGACAAATGTATCGAATGTGGAGTATGCACAGCCAAATGCGCTATAGCTTCTGGTTCAGAGTACAATCCTCGCAAGGTTGTCCAGCAGATACTTGTTGGTGCTCGGGAGATAGTTCTCGGTAGTACTCAACCTTGGCTATGTTTAACATGCCAGCTTTGCGAGAGTGAATGCCAGTATGGTGTTAATCTATCTAAGATCTTCAAACTTGTCCGGAGAATCACTGTTCGAGAAGGAATTATACCTCCTGTATTCGTAGAGGCAGCAGAAACTATCTTTGAGGACGGTTGGCTGCTTAAAAGAGCATATACGGATTTTGTGGCAGACGAGCGACGTGAGTTAGGATTGAGTTCTCGCCTGAATTGGAATAATAGATACACCTCGCGGGTGAGTTCTAAGTATTTCAATACAGGAGGCAAAAATGCGTGAAAAAGATCCTATTGTTTCGGGGTTGTGTCGTGCCTGTCCTATTACCTGCGTATGAAGCTGCTACTACTCAGATTCTAGAGAGATTGGGAATCAAGGTCACAGTGATGAATAAGGCAAATTGCTGTGGTTCACAGTATGTTGAGGCTCTCAATCAGAAAGCCTTTCTTGCGTTAAATGGTCGAATACTAGCTTTGGCTGAAGCTAAAGGTATGGATCTATTAGCTCTCTGTGGCGCATGTACTAGATCATTGAAAAATACCAAGATTATACTTGATTCAGATAAAAGAGCGAAGACTGAGGTAAACTCTCTGCTCAAAGAAGAAGATCTCGAGTACACTGGCTCTGCTAATATCAAGCATCTATTGGACGTTATTCAAGAAGATATTGGAATATTATCTCTAAAGAAAGCAATAATTAATCCATATCCCGGAATCAGAATTGCAGTTCATTATGGATGTCAAGTGATTCGGCCCAATGGAGCGTTAAATCTCGAAACCTCAACGACTCCAACAATAGTTGACAATATCATTAAACTTGCTGGAGGTATACCTGTTGACTATGAAGGAAAGAATCGTTGTTGTGGTGGTCCCCTCTCAACGATGGATAAGAAGTTGGCAGGTAAAATTGGCAGAGAGAAGATCAGCAATATCCGTGCTGCAGGTGCTAAGGGAATCATCACTGTCTGTGCCTATTGCGATGTTCAATTGACCCATGCTCAATTTGGTACTAGAGCTGTAAAATCCAGAATTCCTGTAATGACCTTACCTCAGTTTCTTGGTCCAGCACTAGGAATTCTTGAAGATGACTTGGGAATACAGATGAATCGAATCAGTCCTGGTCAATTACTCGATACTTTATCAGGAATGAGGGAGTGAAATGGAAGAAACTGAAAAATCGAAGGCGTATCGTGGCGATTTTCCTGTACGAGATGAAAATGTCGATAATTCCTTCAAATATGAGATTGCGAACCAAGTTGGTGGAGAGGGACTTTTACGATGTCTTAAGTGCGGAGCTTGTAGTGGTGGTTGTCCAGTCGGCTCTGTAATAGATTATCGACCTCGAAAAGTACTCGGCAACGTCCTTCTAGGCTTGAAAGAAGAAGTACTATCAAGTGATCAGATATGGCTTTGTGCAGCATGCTTCACGTGCGAGGAAAGATGTGTACAAGAAGTCAACTTTACAGATGTCGTTACTGTCCTCCGCAACTTTGCTAGTCAAGAGGGTAATGCGGCACCAGGATATGTGGCAATGGCAAAGATGGTAATGAAAAACGGACGTGTAACTGCAAGAACTCAACTTGTAGATAAGATGAGAGAACAACTTGGTCTCCCACCTCTGCAAGATCCTGCAATTGAACAACTGAATCATATTATGAATGCTGCGGGGCTAAAGAGAGTGTTTGAAGCACAAAAGGAGAGGGAGGATGAATCAGAATGAAGAAGGCTATAGCATGGGGTTGTCTAGTTCCAACACGTAGGTCCCTTATTGGCTATGAAGCTGCTACGCGGAAAGTGCTTGAGCATCTCGGAATAGAAACTGTTGATATCCCGAATGAGACCTGTTGTGCTCCTTTTTGGATGCAATCACTTGATCTTACTACGTCAATTGCAATGGCTGCTAGAAACCTAGCTAAAGCAGAGGAGATGGGTCTTGACCTCTTGACTCCTTGCAGTGGTTGTTTTCACTCCTACAAGCGTGTGAATCATGTACTCTCCAATTATCCTGATATGAGAGAAAAAGTGGACTCCATTCTCAAAAGCGTGGGTCTACATTACGATGGCAAAGTAGAATCTCGACACATAGTAGATTTCCTGTACACTGAAATTGGCATAGATGAGATTCAAAAGAAATCGACTCGAGATATGACTGGAGTATCAATTGGCCTGCGTTATGGATGTCACATGCTCAAACCTCATGAATTGCTTAATATTGAGTATTCTGAGCGACCTAACTTTGCCGACGAGCTATTAGAGCCATTCGGAATAAATAGCGTCCAATATCCTGGACGACATCGGTGCTGTGGAGGGCTTTTGCGAGGAGTTCAGGATGATCTTGCAGACCGTATTCTACATGAGCGTCTCATCGACGTCAATGAAGCTGGGGTAGATGGAATTGTGACAGTTTGCTCACTATGCCATCTTCAGCATGATATGGGTCAAAGAGGGATTAAAAGAAAATTCGAGATGGATGATTTAGAGATACCTGTCATCCACTACCCGCAGATTCTTGCTTTAGGTTTTGGTTATTCGCCAAAAGAGCTAGGACTCGACTTACATACGATAAAGACGGACAAGTTCGTAGCGAAGGTTATGGGAGGTGGCAAAAGGTGAGTTCTTCCGACATTCGAATAGGTGTGTTTGTTTGTAATTGTGGTCTTAATATTGCTGGAACTGTTGATTGCGAGTCGGTCGCAAAATATGCTTCTAAATTGCCAGATGTTGTCCACGCTGTAGATCTTCTCTTTGCATGTTCAGATGACGGGCAGGACAATATCAAACGAGCAATCAGAGAAAAAGAGCTTAACAGAGTTATAGTTGCTTCATGCACTCCTCGTACTCACGAGCCAGTTTTCAGAGCTTGTGTTGAAGAAGCTGGTTTGAACCGCTACCTGTATGATCAAGTGAATCTTAGAGAACATTGCAGTTGGGTGCACATGGATGAGAAAGACTTGGCAACGATGAAAGCTGAAGAGTTAGTTGCCATGGCGGTTGAACGTGTCAGGTACCTGGAACCACTTGAACGTCAATCCGTTGATGTCATCAAGAGTGCAGCTGTCATCGGAGGTGGCGTAGCTGGAATTTCAGCTGCTCTTGATCTTGCGAATGCAGGATTTGAGACTCACCTAATCGAGAGTCGACCCACAATAGGAGGACAGATGGCTCTTCTAGACAAAGTATTTCCACAGAATGATTGCGCAATTTGCATTTTGGGTCCTATTATGTCTAAGGTAGGACAACACCCCAATATCAATCTCTTGACATATAGCGAGTTGGATAGTGTTGATGGATACGTAGGTAACTTTCGTCTAACCGTGAGAAAGAAATCACGTTATATCGATACTGAGAAGTGTAATGGATGTGGGGATTGTGAGAAAGCATGTCCAGTCAATGTGACAAATCAGTATGAATTTGGTATGGCTACTAGGAAAGCTGCCTACCGCCCATTCCCTCAGGCAGTTCCGAATAAGTATACTATTGACAAAAGAGGTATTTCTCCATGTAGAATTGCATGCCCAGCTCATGTAAATGTCCAAGCATTTGTGGCACTTCTGAAAGAAGAGCAGTTTGAGGAGGCTCTTCAGATTTATCGCAAAAACTCTCCATTCGCTGGTACTTTGGGTCGCGTATGTACCAACCCATGTCAGACGGAATGTGAGCGTGGTAAGTATGATGAACCAGTCAGCATTAAGGCTCTTCACAGGTTTCTAGCTGATTTTGAACGGACCCATAACAAGAAACCAATTCTACCTATTGAACCTGATAAGAAGAAGGCTAAGAAACCAATAGCTATCGTTGGAGCTGGTCCTGCAGGATTGGCATGTGCATACGATCTTGTAAGAGATGGCTATAGTGTTACTGTCTTTGAATCGAGAAAGGAGGCTGGCGGGCTCCTCAGATGGGGGATACCTGAATATCGTCTTCCAAGAGACGTGCTACGTGATGAGATTGATATTATACAGCAATTAGGTGTTACAATTCAAACTGGTGTACGCGTTGAATCTCTTGAAGAGTTGAAGAGTCAGGGCTACAAAGCTATCTTTGTAGCTACGGGAGCTCCCTCAAGTCGCTTGATGAAAATAGATGGCGAGAACGCAAAAGATGTCCATCATGCCCTTGAATTCCTAGACAGAGTGAACAGTGGTAAGAAGGTTAATGTTGGAAATAGAGTCGTTGTTGTTGGTGGAGGAAACGCCGCTATCGACGCAGCTCGAACAGCTCAACGCTTAGGAGCAAAACGCGTTACTATCGTTTATCGACGATCACGGGAAGAAATGCCAGCAATACCTAGTGAGGTTGATGAAGCGGGACACGAGGGTATTAAGTTTGAATTCTTAGCGACTCCTGTTAAGATTGCTACCTCTGGAAATGTTATCTCTGAAATCAAATGTATTAGGATGCGCTTAGGTTCTCCTGATGAATCAGGAAGGAGAAAACCAATTCCAATACCTGGCTCAGAGTTCAAAATAGGTGGAGATACTGCAATTATAGCTGTTGGACAAGAAGTTACTCCGGATTCTCTAGTGTCAGGGCTTGAACCAACGATGTATGGAACTCTCGAAGTTGATCCTGTAACATTACAGACCAATGTCAAGGGAGTTTTCGGTGGTGGCGATGTCGTGAGCGGGGGTGCAACTGCGATTGAAGCAATAGCTACAGGAAAAGAAGCTGCAAAATCAATTGATAGATACTTACGCGGAGTAGATCTCACTGAGGGTCGTGATGAAATTCTCATTCCCATTGAAGATATTGAAGTCGATAATGCGTTGAAGATGAGATACGCCCCTGCAATGCCAACTCTGTCCCTTCCTAAGAGAAAGACTACTTTTGGCGAGGTCGAACTCGGCCTTAGGGAAGCAGTAGCATTAGAAGAAGCTGGGCGGTGCTTGAATTGTGCGGTATGTTGTGAATGTGAAAAGTGCGTAGATGCATGTACACTAGATGCCATAGACCATTCGCTTCAAGATGAGATTATTGAACTCAATGTTGGTACAATTATTGTTGCGACTGGATTCAAGGTGCACGATCCTGTCGAAACCCGTGAGTTTGGCTACAAAACATTTGATAATGTTATAACTAATGCTCAGCTGGAACGTTTAACAAATGCTGCTGGACCTACACAAGGAAAGATCAAACGACCTTCAGATCATACAACTCCAAAGAGAGTTGCATTTGTACAGTGTGTCGGTTCGAGAGATCGCCGGGTTGACCAAGATTATTGCTGTTATATCGGATGTGAAAACTCGCTAAAACAAGCGATCCAAATTAAGGAGAAATATCCACAGACAGAAGTTACTATCTATGCCATGGATATTAGAACTCATGGACTTGGGTATGAGGGTCTCTACCGTCGAGCTCGAGAGAAGGGAGTAATTGTAGTCAAGGGTCGACCATCGGAGATTGAAGAAATTCCATCGACTAAATCACTTGTCGTTCTTGCTGAAGATCTCTATACTGGCGAACGTCTTGAAACTACGACTGACTTAGTGGTGCTTGCCACTGCTCTTCTACCAAATGATGACATTCCTGAGCTGGCTCGAAAGTTGAAAGTATCAACTGGTGAGTATGGATATCTCATGGAAGCTCATCCAAAGCTACGACCAGTTGATTCATTCCAAGATGGGGTTTTCTTAGCTGGTGCAGTCCTAGGACCTATGGATATTCCAAAAGCTGTGGCTTATGGGAAAGGAGCTGCTGCAGGCGCTCAAGCTCTGATGGCTCCAGGTAAGTTCTTTGTTGAACCCATCTATGCAGAGATTGACACTTCACTCTGTATGGACTGTGACCTCTGTGTAGATGTCTGTCCCTATGGTGCACCAACAGGTAGGGGTACAGAACGACGTGTAATGTTCGAGCTCTGTCAGGGTTGCGGAACATGTGCAGCGAGTTGTCCGAAGAATGCAATCAACATGCGTCATTATCGCACAGAGCAGATATTACCGCAGATTATGGCCGCTGCGCGCGCCAAAGGAGGTATTGTGTAATGCCAAGAAAACGATTCGAACCAACTATTCTTGCATTTACATGCAACTGGTGTTCATATGGAGGCGCTGATCTTGCTGGTATTTCTCGTATACAGCATCCACCTAATGCCAAAGTCATTCGCTTGATGTGTTCAGGAAGGATCGATCCCATAATGGTGATTGAGGCATTCAAGGATGGAGCTGATGGAGTCATGGTTACAGGATGTCATCCTGGAGATTGTCACTATGCCACGGGTAACTATCGAACTCAGGTTCGTTTTGATGCGCTGAAAATAGCCCTGAAATCAATGGGTCTGCATCCTGATAGACTCAAACTCCTTTGGGCTAGTGCGTCTGAAGGACAACAGTGGGCTGATGGCATCACTACTATGACTGAGACAATACGGCTACTGGGACCTAACCCTCTCAAGGAAGGAGGTGTGCAAAAATGACTGTTTCAGGAGAGAAAACATCACTTCAGTCGATGAATCCATTGGAGACCGCCCTAGTAATAGGCGGTGGTGTGGCTGGTATGCAAGCAGCTTTAGACATCGCAGATCAGGGGTATAAGGTAGTTCTAGTTGAAAAGACACCCTCAATTGGCGGCGTCATGGCAATGCTAGACAAGACTTTTCCAACATTGGACTGTAGTGCCTGCATTCTCACACCTCGACTAAGTGAGGTGTCTAGACATCCCAACATTGAGTTGTTGACCTATAGTGAGGTCACTGGGATCACAGGTAAAGCTGGTGACTTTCGTGTTAAAGTCCTCAAGAAAGCACGAGGTGTGCTTATTGACAAGTGTTCGGGGTGCGGTGAATGTGTTCCACACTGCCCGATTCAGGTACGAAATGAATTCGACCAGAATCTTGGTTATCGCAAGGCTATCTATATTGGATTTCCTCAGAGCACTCCTCTTGTATACACAATTGACAAGGAGAATTGCATCAAGTGCGAACTCTGTGTTAAATCGTGTGATAGGGAAGCCATCGACTTGACCATGGAGGATGAGATGATCGAGATACCAGTTGGTTCGATTGTAATTGCTACTGGTTATGAGCTGTTTGATGTTTCAGTGTATCATCGACTCGGGTATGGTCGATTCAAGAATGTCATTAACGCTCTTGAGTATGAGCGGTTGATTAATGCAAGTGGTCCTACAGGCGGCAAGCTCATGCGGCTTAGTGATGGCAAGATTCCTCGATCTATTGGCTTCGTTCAGTGCGTTGGAGCAAGAGATGTACAGAAGGGCGTTCCATATTGTAGTCGTGTGTGTTGTATGTATGGAATCAAGAACGCTGTCATGGCCAAGGAATTGCATCATGATATCGTGAAGAACGTCACTATTTACTATGCAGATATTCGTGCATACGGCAAGGGATTTGAAGAGTTCTTTAATATGTCCAAAGAACGATTCGGCATTAAGTTCATCCGTGGTAGGGTTGGAGAACTTGAAGAAGATAATGCTACAAAGAATATCGTTATCTGGGCTGAGAACACAGAAACTGGGGAGTTTCTCAAACAGGAGCATGAACTATTAGTTCTTTGTCCGGGAATCCTTCCTCCCAAGGGACTGAAGGATCTTGCTGAGAACCTTGGCCTTGAGGTGAGTATTGATGGTTTCATACCAATCTCTTATCCTGCAAGCAATCCTGTAGATACGGATGTCCCTGGAGTCTATGTAGCCGGTTGCGCCGAGTCTGCAAAGGATATTCCTGATAGTGTCGCTGCAGGAAGCGCTGCGGCAATGAGGGCAAGTATCACTCTTGCAAGAGGAGGTGACATCTAATGGGAGTTGATGAGGAACCTAGAATCGGAGTTTTTGTCTGTCATTGTGGACATAATATAGCGGGTACTGTGGATGTGGAGAATGTCGCAAAGTCTGCTTCTCACTTCCCGAATGTCGCATATTCAACTGATTTTATGTTCATGTGCTCAGATGCAGGACAGACCTTGATCAAAGATAAGGTCCGTGAACTTAACCTCAATAGAGTGGTCGTTGCAAGCTGTTCGCCTCGCATGCACGAACCTACTTTCCGACGAGTTGTCGAGGAAGCTGGTCTTAATAGATATCTGTTTGAGCAGGTGAATCTGAGAGAACATTGTAGCTGGTGCCATGCTCGTGAGCCTGAGAAAGCAACAATAAAGGCTGAAGATCTCATCCGAATGGCTGTGGCTAGAGCAGCACTCCTCGAGCCTCTTGAAGTCAAAACAGTGTCTGTAGAACCTCATACGCTAATTGTTGGTGGTGGTGTGACTGGCTT